>JAXHTA010000121.1:0-9401 GCA_034190285.1 Thermodesulfobacteriota bacterium
TTCACCATGCCTTATTACTGCCTCCCTGGGGACAATGATATCATTGATGGTGAAGGGGGCATCGAGCGTTACAGAGAACAGTTGGGGGATGATTATTATGCCTTTGATTATGGGCGGCTTAATTTTATCGGCCTCAATAACAACTTCTACCTCTCCCTGGACGAGGCACAAAGGCAGTGGCTGGAGGCTGAACTGAACGAGGAAAAGACTGAAATGATTTTCGCCCACCGGCCTCTTGTCAACCATGAGAACGGCGAGCCCATTACAGGGTCTGAGACATTGTTGGGTCTACTTGAAACACATAGTGTCGCCATTCACATGAACGGTCATGAGCACCTATCGGCGGTACACACACGAAATGGGACACACCATGTCTGGTGCGACAACTTGAGTTATTTCCACAGTGGCGAAGAAACCTACAATCTGTACGAGGTATATTCCGATCATGTCCTGCTCTATCATATCTATTTCGACGGATCTCAGGTTCCGGCAGGGAGTTTTCCTATAACAATTGAAATACCCGATCTGGTTGTCACTGACAAGATAGAAGAATGCATTGACCTTGATGAAGGCACCTACCTGGTTCATTACAGGGTGCAAAACATAGGAAACGGCGCGGCAGGTGAGAGTGCGGCCTGCCTGTATATTGACGGGGTCCGTATTGAAGAGGCGGACCAGACGATCGGATCCCTTGCTGCAGGTGAAGAAAGCGATATCTTCACATTCAATTATGCTGCTGCCTTTACACCGCCTGTTGATACGGTCGGGGTTTGTATCGACTGCCCGGATGATATCGCCGAAAACGATGAGACCAACAACTGCATGGAAAATGTCTGGGCAGGTAACCCCATCCTGTTTGACATCCACAATGGGGCGGGTGAGCCCGGGGCAATCGACCGGAAGGTCGAACTCGGCCTTGCAAACGCGGTCGCGGTTTCCGGCATCCAGGTAGACATCTACGATGAAGATGATTGTCTCACACTCACTGGTGTGGAACCGACGAACCGTGCCTCCGGCTTCACTTGCGATTTTGAAGATGATTATGCCGGGACAGGTTGCGCCAGGGTGATTCTGTACTCGGCGGGTGGTTCATTTATCCCGCCCGGCAATAATTCTATCCTGAGCTTACGCTATGACGTCAAAGAAGGATCGCCTTTGCGGAAGTGCCGATCCATTACCCCTGAGAATCTGCTCATCACCGATGAAAATAACGATCCCTTGAGCGCAGCACAGGGTTCGGGCAGCTTTTACTTCGGCGTGTTCGGAGATCTCTGGCCTTATGATTCAGTTTCGGGCGCCGTAGGTGACGGCTTGGTGAATATATTTGATGTAGTAAGAGATATTCAAATACTGCTTGAGACATACACTCCTAGTGTGTGCGAGTTCGTGTCCGGCAATGTCCCGACCGGTGATCCACCTTATTGTCAGGCGCCAGATGAGGTAATCAATGTCCAGGATATCCTGATAATAGTCGCCAGGATTCTTGAAAGACAAAACTGCATTGAGTCATACGGCAGTCCCTTTTTTGATGAAGAACAGGTCCAGGTAGTCACTAGCGTTAACGACTTCGCGCCTTTTTCGTACCCTCCTCCTGAGATTATCTATGGACCCTATTCCATGAGAGTAACTCCCTACACCGCGGTTATCGCCTGGGAGGAGAGGAAGTGGAATGATGAACTCAGGCATGTGGATGTCCATGTCTCTGGCCTTTCGCCGGCAACCCCGTATCTCTACAGGGTTAACGGGTCTGAAAAGGACGGTAGGTTCCTAACCTCGCCTGTCGACAATTCCCCGTTCAGTTTTCTTGTGTGGGGCGATTCCCGGACCGGATCCGAAATGGCCATTCAGGTCGCCGATAAGATGATTGAAGCAGATCCAAACGCCTCCTTCGCTATCCATACGGGGGATATTGTGATTGATGGAAACAGACTCGAATACTGGGAGTCTGAATGGTGGGGCCCCATGTCCGGTTTTATGCTTCATCTTCCAATCTATCCTACCGTCGGAAATCACGAGGCAGATTCGCCATTCTACTATCGCTACTTCTCTGCCCTCGGAGGGGATGGAAGAGACTATTCCTTTGACTGGGATGGATGCCATTTCCTGGTATTTGATTCGAACGCGGAGAACTTTGGGAGCGACGAGCAGATGGAGTGGATTATAAGCGACCTGCAACAAAACCAGGACACCAATTTCACCGTGGTGACCCACCACCTTCCAGTGTATGTCTCTTCCACCGCCGGCGGAAGCGGCAGCGAAGATCTCCAGGATATCCTGGTTCCCATTTATGATCAGTACGGGGTTGACCTGGTATTTAACGGTGATGTCCACACCTACCAGCACCACCTTAAAAAAGATATCCATTACTTGGTCACGGCGGGAGGGGGCACAACCCTCTATGACTACGGCCTTCCTCTGGAGGGTATGACTATGAAGCTTTTCAAGACCTATCATTTCTGCAACGTTCAGGTGAACGGCGAATCCATGCGGGTAATGGCCTACGACCTGGATGGAAATATCCTCGATGACTTCAAACTCATTTCCGGGAAACCAGTCGAGGCGAGATCCCGGATAGTACTAGAGACGAGCAGTTCAGAGGTGATGCCCGGGGAGCAGTTCAGCGTGGACCTCTTCGTCGGGGAGGTAGAGAACCTGGAGGAAGTCTACTTTACCATGGCCTGTTATAAAGACAACCCTCCAATTGTGCTCGAGGTGGTAGACGCGGATCCGGTAACTGCGGGGGTGCAGATTGATGTGGGCGACCTGGGAGGAAATGTGTCAGTCAATCTGGCGGATAATGATTTGGGAATCATCGAATACAGGGAAGAGGGTATCGGGGGCATTGATAGCGATCTTATCAAGACAGCCTCGATCACTTTTTTCGTTCCCGGAGACGCGCCGGTCACTGCTGTTTATTTGGTTCCAAAGTTCTTTCTCTTTGATTCGTACGGCGAAGAAATTCTCCATTTTATGGGGGGAGTTAAAGTAGCCATCACCCAATAACCCATGCATCCCGATAAGGAAATGCATACGGAGGTATTTGCCATGAGCCGTTTTGCATGTTGCGCATGTTGGAAGAGACTTGCCAGAGGTCTTATACTGACCGGGTCTCTGATTCACGGTCTTTCTCTTACCTTGTTGGGCGCCTCTTACCAGTGCACCCATGATGCATACATTGATTGCAGGTATCCCAACGATAATTTCGGCGGCTGCGACCGCCTCCTTGTCGCAAATAATCAGGAGCCCACAAGGGTATTGATGAAATTTGATATCCCCGAATGGGTCGAGTCATCCAACATTGAAGAGGCAAGAATTGTTCTTCTTAGCGCACCCTGGACAGGCGGGGGCGGAGGGGAGACCGGCTTTGAGGTCTTTCCTCTGACCCGCCCCTGGGTAGAGGGAAGCTGTGCACGTTATAATGATCCCATTCCCGATGACGGGGCGACCTGGTACCAGTATGAATACGATTCCGATCCCGGCGTCAACCAGTGGGATAGTCCTGGAGGGGATTATGACGGCGGTTTGTCCGTAACAGGAGTATTCCCCCTGGGAAACGATTGGGGACCGTTCTTCATTGATGTTACGGCCCTCATGACAAACAGCCTTAATGACTTAAGGGAATACGGCTTCTTGATCAAGCACCCTTCGGAGGATCAATCCGGTGGCTGGCAAAACTTTGCCGGCAAGGATTCTTCCGGGTATGATCCACCCAGGCACCCCTTTCTTGAAATAGATTATCTGATTCCGCCTCCAAACAACTCCCCTTACATTCCCGCTTCTCCTTCTCCCCCTTTGGGCGCAAGCGGAGTTGCCGTGAATACCGTTTTAAGCTGGGGCGGCGGGGATCCCGACCCAAATGATACAGTGACCTACGACGTTTACTTCGGCACTACGGGGGCGCTTGCGTTTGTTTCCGACGGTCAAACCGCCAATACCTATGATCCGGGAATTCTCGCCTTTTCGGGTGCCTATGAGTGGATGGTGGTGGCCCAAGATAATTACGGCGAGGAGACTGCCGGTCCCATCTGGAGTTTCACTACTACCGAGTCAGGTGTTTCTTATGTGTATCCTGAAAGCGGCTCTCCCTTTTATTTTCGAGATGAAAAGTATTTGCCCAGGCCCGTTTATGTCTACATAAAAGGGGAAGGCACGACGTTTTATTATCCTCAAACGCAGGTCGGTTTCGGTGATGAGGGGATCACGGTCTTATGGGCCATCCCGTTTTCCAGTAATGAAATCTGGGCTAAGGTGATCATAACGGAATCGGCTAGGCTGGGCTTTCACGATCTGACGGTCACCACCGGCAATGAGGCCTCAGTCGGAATAGGGCTCTTTGAAGTAAAGAAATTCTGGAGACAGGAGGACTACATCACGGTGGTTCTGGGTTCTCTTGCTTTTTCGGAGTCAATCTCCGAATTGGTTTCGTTATGGGGCCTGCCGGTTCATGATTTTCAGGGTAAGGAGTCTCTAAGGCTCTCGGATATTGTAGAGAAATCGGCTATGACCGAGACTCCGAATAACTATTACTACAACCTTATAGCCACCGACGGCTATTCTCTGGAAAGGGGCATCATCGTCGGGGGCTGGGGCACCGGCCTTCCCACCTGGTCTGATATGCAAAAGGGATATCTCTACCCAACAGAGTCTTTCGGCCTTCTGTGTGGATGGGAAGAGGACAGCGTAGGGGGGCAAATAGGGCACTGCTACAATGTGAAATGGATGGATGGAGGTGTAATCGAAATCCGGGAGCAAGACATGAACCAGTAGAGTAAAGGAGGAGAAGATGAAGAACATTATATCGTTGATGTTAGCTGCTGCGGCTCTTTTCCTGTTAGACGAAGATGCTGCGGCCCTGGAAATAATCTGCCAGGACACCGCTGATGTCTACATAGACGAGTGGAAGGCCGATGAGAATCTCAATGATAAGACACGGGTACTCCTTGCCACCAATATGAATGTCCATCATGGAATCGCCAGGGGCCTGTTCCGGTTTGATATCCCAGCAGACCTTGACGGCTCAAAGATCGCAAGCGCGACGATATATTTTTCCGCCTGCTCTCACTGTGGAGGAGGCAATGGCGGCCTAGTAGGCTTCTATGCCTTAAATGAGCCTTTCGATGAAGCCACCGATACATGGAATACATTAGCAGGTGGAGACTGGGATAGCAGTGTATATTCAGAGGCCATACTACCCGGAGAGAATGTGTGGAATCAGGCGGAGGAAGGCCAACCTCCCGACGGTGTTGAAGGAATGGATATCACCACACTACTTACGAAAAACCTAAAGAAGGTAAAGGAGAATGGCATCCTGATCAGGTTTCAGGATGAACACCAGGTTCCCACCACGCATCAGAATGTGGCTTCCAGGGAGTCGCAAGATCCATTCGACTTTTCGCCTTACATAATTATCACTACCAAAAGCGGTTTGTGGTCAGGGGCCACTGATCTCGGGGACGGGCTGACATACCTTGAGTGGTTCGGCTATCTCTGGGTGGATGAGACCTCACCATGGATATACCACACTGATCACGGGTGGGCATATGCCTATGGAGAGGATACGAGTTCTATCTGGTTTTATACCTTCGATATGGGCTGGATATGGACATCCGATTCAGTTTATCCATGGATTTATATACTTGATGGCGCGTCATGGGACGTATGGGATTAGGATTGGATGTTCTTGGTTCGACCGCCTGGTATTCGACGTCTGAATCAGGCATTGTCTTGACTGCTAAGCCGAGGGGTAACTACTCAGGGAGATAGGCCGTAGGCATTTAGGCTGAAGGCTACAAAGCGGGATAAGGTTTTGGGCGCCCTGCTTCGATCAATGCGCAGATAGCGGGACTTCGAAAACTAACAGCCTTTAGCCTACAGCCTAAACAACCTGAGTAGTTACAGCGAGGGTCAATGACTTATGAGATTGTATACCTGCCGTAACAGAAATCAAATGCGCTTTGGCTTGTCATCATTTTTCATCATCTTTTTTTGTCTTTTGTCATCCGCAGGGGCAAATGACCTTGCATCCGACAGGTTGCTGGAAATACTTGAGAGAAAAGGATACATCAACGAAGATGAGGTAGCTGAAGTTGAAGAACTATTAAAAAAAGAGAAAGCAAAAGAGATGGAAGTCGTCTACGAAGAGGGATTGCACCTGAGAAAAAAAGACAGGCGTTTCGACATCAGAGTAGGCGGACTCGTACAGACTGATATGAGGCTGTTCGATCATAATTACCCCGTGGAAAATGAGTTTGATATCCGAAGGGCCCGGATCCTTATGGAAGGAAAGGTCTTCGACTACTTCCGGTTTAAACTGGAAGGAGAGCTGGAAGGTTCCCAGCATAGAAGACTGGTAGATGGCTATGTGGGGTTCGATTATTCGCCTTTCCTTAAGCTAAAAGCTGGCCAATTCAAGGAGCCATTCAGCCTGGAACATCTGACTATTGATAAAAATATCGAGTTTATGGAAAGGTCCATGGCCTTTCATCTGACCCCCAAACGGGATATAGGCCTTATGGTTCACGGCGGGTTGCCAGGTGACGAAATCAATTACAGCATAGGGATATTCAGCGGTCACGGGAGGGACGAGTCCGGCGGCGACGTAGGCGAGGACGACAAGGATATCTGTGCGCGGCTTACCTTAAAGCCTTTTCAGTGGACCGGAAAGGGTTTTCTTTCCGGATTTCACATCGGGGGATCTTTTTCTCATGCCCATTTAAAGACATCTGATATGGATTTTGGAATCGAAACCGGGGGCTTCACGGAGTTTCTACGTGTGACTCCTAGGGCGAAGTTTTACCTTGTTTTTGACGTGGATGATCGCAGACGCTTTGGGTGGGAACTGGCCTGGAGCCTGGGGCCCTTGATTTTCAAAGGAGAATGGATCAGAAATGACTATCACGATATTGAACTTAGCAGCGGGGAAGAATTCGATTTAAATATGGAGGCCTGGTATCTGAGCGGTCTTGTTATGTTGACCGGCGAGCACTTGGAAATCAAAAGAGGTGTATTTATCAAGATACGGCCAGAGAGAGATTTCAACTTCAATGAGGGGGGATGGGGAGCCCTCGGCCTGGCATTCCGCCTTGAAAGATTTGATGCGGACAGGATTATCTATGACCATCTGGTTGATGAAGATTATTTTGTGCGGGGGGCCGACGCTTACACCTTGGCCCTCAACTGGTACCTGAACAGCATGGTCTGGATGAGTGTCGGTTTCAGCCACTACGGTTTTTTTTCCCCTCTCTATTTGGGGACGGATGAGCAAGGAAGGACCATGTATTCAAATGATGAAGATCTCTTTGCCGCAAGATTCCAGGTGGAATTCTGAGCGGAAGCTCCATATGCCCTGAACAAGCTGTGATGCGGCTTTGCCGAAAGAGGTTTCCGTGTGGCTGAGAAGCTCATCTTCACGAAACCGCTTTTTTTGCAGAGGAGGCTATACCATGAAAAAGATAACGATAACATGTGTTTGTATCTTGTCGTCTGTGATGATCCTATGTTTGACAGCAATTGCCGCCTATTGGCACAAATGGGAGACTGATACGCCTGAATTTCTCGAAGCATACTCCTCCTGCGAGGGGACCAAACTGGACAGCTGCGCCCTTTGCCATACCGGAGGAGAGTATGAAAAAAACCCCGGGGAATGGGTTGCAGTGGGAAGCTGTCAGTGGTGCCACCGTGAAGAAATCTATGGCTATGACGGAACCGGGGATGCCAACCTGACAATGAGCTCCTATGGTCGTGACTACCGTGATTATGGCCGGAATGAAGGAGCGTTTCCTCTCATAGAAGATCTCGATTCCGACGGGGACGGCTATACTAACAAACAGGAGATCGACTCCCTCCACTATCCGGGAGACCCAAATGATGATCCGACAAAGGTTGCAGCCCCTCGAATCACCTATAGTATGAGTGATATAGAAGCCCTGCCGCAACACAAACAGTTTCTTTTGATGAACACCCACAGAAGGGGTGATTGGTATGCAGAATATGAAGGGGTGATAATGGGCGATCTGTTGCTGGATGCAGGAATTCTCGATTCCGCCACATCCATCACCGTATTCGCGCCTGACGGTTTCTTTTATACTTATGATCTCTATCCGGGAAGAGACTATTACTATGTCTACGGCATGTACCCACAGGCTCAGTTCCATTATGAAGAACAGGCGGATGAGGCTATGGGTGGGTGGTGCGATTACTCGGCCCCATCCTGCATAGGCCGCAATAATGGAGATTTGATAACGGTTGAGGGCGGTCTTAAATTGCTGTTCGCCTATAAAAGGGACGGGGCGTTTTTGATGAAGGGTTATCTCGATGAAACCAACCGGCTCTGCTATGATTGCGAGGGCCCATTCCGTGCAGTTCCGCCTCAAATGGTGCCGTCAACACCGGACCAATCCGTTACCCATTGGAACCAGAACGTATGCTGGCCTTTTGATGAAAATATTGATCATAATTGCGGCTTTTCATGTCGCACGGTAGTGGCGATTCGTGTGGAACCTTTGCCTGAAGGGACAACTGACTTCAACTGGTATGAAGGGGGCTGGGATTATGTGGACAATGAAGAGGTGATTGTCTATGGAGCGATCAAGAGCGGTAATCTAACCGGAAAAGTGACCGACAGAGACACTGGCGAGCCGGTTTCCGGCTGCAAAGTAACGACGGACAAATGGGGATATGCCGTTCTGACAGATTCAAAGGGGGACTATTCATTAACAGGTATAAAGCCAGATACCTATACTCTTATGGCGTCTGCTATAGGTTACGATCTGACAACCAGTACCGTAGTTGTGGTTACCGAGGGGGGCACTGCAAGACAAAACCTGACCCTAGTTTCGACCGCAGGAGGTTTGTGGTCCGCCGCAACCGATCTTGGGGACGGTTGGAAATACCTCGACTGGTTCGGCTTTTTCTGGGTGGATGAGACATCGCCATGGATCTACCATGCTGATCACGGCCGGGCGTATACTTACGGCGAGGAAACAAGTTCCATCTGGTTTTATACACTGGGTAAGGGATGGATATGGACAGCCGATTCAATCTATCCATGGGTTTATGTACTTGAAGTCGGCTCGTGGGATGTCTGGAATTAGAATTGGCAAACATGTCCTGTGTCCCCTGACGGCCATGACCAAGCTAATAACATCAAAGGAGAGATGAATGAATAAGTCTGACCTGATAGACGAAGTGGCGAAAGTAACTGGGACAAAAAGGGTCGCCAAGGAGGCTATGGAATGTATCTTGGCCGCTATTACAAAAGGCTTAAAAAGAAAGAAAAATGTAACTGATCTTTGACAGTAGGATTTTTACTTTTGTGTAAAAACAATAGGTTATGATAGGGTAAATTTTTCTTGGCACTACCGGTTCATTGTTTAGCCATAGTCAGAGTTCCTTGATCGTAG
>JAXHTA010000122.1:0-9330 GCA_034190285.1 Thermodesulfobacteriota bacterium
GCGTGAAGTCTTGGGAAAGACAAGACTTCACGCGGCAGGGTAGGGGCATCAGGATTCAGGTAGAAGGCTATGTGCGGTAAATACTCTTCGATATCCCGGCCCTGATCCCGTTTATGGGGAATAGGCCATTTGCCTGAGTCAATTATCGCAATCAGATCGGTTAGAAGTACTGTTTCCAGAATAAATCGCTCGAGTTCCGGCAACGAATACTCAGGCGGATGCATATCCATAATCAGAGGCATCGGAATGTTGATGACAGCAGGCAGGGTGGAGGCAGGCCTTTTGCCGTCAAATTCAAGATGTGAGGGCTTCCGCCCAATGTCCGCTGATGTACTTATATACTCCCTGCCGTGTATGCCGTCTCGTGTGGGCCGTACGATCTCGGACATATCCGTCCACATGGAATCAAACCCCGGTCCTACAAACCTGCCCCTGTAGCCGGCCCCGGAAACCGGGACAGCGGCTGTCTCTGCCTGAAGCCAGGTGGATTGAATTATTTCGGGCGTCCAGTAGCTATTTCCGAGTTTTTCAAATTCCGAATTTACCGTAAGGCACAAGAGTCCTTTCGTGCAGTTCTGCACACAGGAAAAACAGCCCATGCAGTCAAAAAACAAGGTATTGAATTCCTTCAGGTTTCTTATGTACTCAAGCTCTTCCCGATGTCGATCATAAACGCAGGCCTTCTTGACACAATTGTGACACCTGGCACAGTCTTCCCTCCAGTCCACCACGCCGTATTTTCCGATACGGGGAAGGCGCGGGGGTACGGGGGTTGTGTGAATATGGTATTTCTCCGGCATGTTATCTTCTCTACCTGCAACTTCTCAAAAAAGTCAGGGTGTATTCTACTATCCAGTGGTCATGTGGGTCTCTTTTTTAAAGGCCGCAACATGAGTTTTGCGCCTCAGGTGCACTCCCCCTGGGTAGCAACTTTTTGACGAGTTACATCTACTTATAGGCCTGATGCGGTGATGATTTCAGAAATCAAATGCTCTTTGCCTCCGGAAAGGAGATGGATCCCTTTCACGCCGTGTATCTCCCTTATATCATTGATTGTCCCGATGCTGATTGATACACCTTCTTTTCTTTGTGCGTCTTCATCGCCCGCCGATCTGATCCGTTCTATTATATGGTCCGGAATCGAGAGATCCGTGTATTTGTCAACCAGGGCCTCCGCTTCCGCTGCGCTTTCCAGTGGTAGGATTCCGGCTATGATGGCGGCCTTTTCAGCTATGCCCTGGATCGCCTCAACCCATCGGCGAAATTCATTCGTGTCAAAAACCGCTTGGGTCTGGATAAATTCAGCTCCAGCTTCTACCTTTTTTTCAAGGCGGATTATGTTCAGATCCAGAGGCTTCATAAAAGGATTGGCAGCCGCCCCAATGAATACAGGAAACGCACCTTCTATCCTTGTCCCTTCCAGAAGGACCCCTTGGTCTCGCATCTGTTTTACCACTGCAATCAGCTGGATTGAGTCGATGTCGTATACATTTGAAGATTCGGGGGAAACTGTAAGGGCCTGGTGATGGCCGGAAAGGCATAGCACGTTTTTGATACCCAGTGATACCGCTCCTAAAAGATCGGATTGAATGGCGATCCTGTTTCTGTCCCGTGTAACAATCTGATATACAGGCTCAATCCCTGCGCGCATCAGGGCGACCGACCCGGCAAGACTTGACATAACAGGGCCGTGAGGATTGTCCGCGACGTTCACTGCTGTGAGACCGTCGCTTACGGAACCTAGCGCAGTCACCGCTGATGAACTATCAGTACTGGCATGTGGCAGGAATTCGGCAGTAATGATAAAATCTTCAGCCTCAATTTCCTTCGCAAGTTTGCTGTCATGTTTCATATTTGGTGTCTCCTGACCGCGGTAAACTCGGGAATTGACGATTGATTGTTGCCAAAAGCCATTAGATCGTCAATTGTCGGTCGTCAATAGTCAACCGTCCCTTATTGTAGCAGTCAAATTATCGAGTTCATCACTGATCAGTCCAAGTTCGTCCCTTGCCATCTGGACAAGCCTCATGCGCCCCCTGCCGAATCCTGTTTCCTCAAGAAGGGCCTCCACGGCTTCACAGCGTTTCTCCGCCCGGAGATTTCCTTCAAGAAACCTGCACTCTCCTTTCCTGCATGTGGCAAGAATTGCACCGTCGGCACCGGATTCAAAGGACTTGAGCATATATACAAGCTCCAGCTTTCCGGAGCAGGGCAAGCCGATCGGCTTGAAAGCGCTATCTTGTCCATGTTCCGCTAGAGTTTTGTTCAGCGCATCCGTATCAAGACAATTTGAACAGTAAAAAATGTATATCTCCAAGGGTTTTTCATTCATCAAACATACTCTTCCGACGATGGTTTCAGTTGCTTGGGCCGTTGGCCCCCTGAAGCCTGTCTATATTCTGTGATCCTCACGGACAATAACACGACATCCACCATCTAGCGCGACACTCCAGTCCTTTGGCGTCTCAATTTGTTTGAGCCTGTCTATCTGTCCGATCTTCTTGAGCCTCTCGTAAATAAGCTGCCAGGCACACGGTCGGTCGGGACGGACTTCACAACGATCTTCCCGTGAACCACCGCACGGGCCGTTCAACATCTGCTTAGCGCAACGCGTAACCGGACAGATCCCGCCGTATTTGTGCAAGACACATGATCCACATGCGGCGCACTTCTCCGTCCACATGCCTCTTTCTTCCAAGATACCGATGAAAGAAGTGTTGAGGCCGGCATAGACGGGTTTTTCCGCAAAACGTTCGGCAATAGCCTGGACACCCGCCCCGCAACCAAGGGAAAGCACGGCATCATATTCTTCTATTGTATCGGCCGCCTCTTCGATAAAAACATTGTCACACTGACGCTCAATAGTCAGTTCGCGGATTTCAAAATCATGTCCACCGACTCTTGAGGCGATACGTAGTGCCGAAGAGATAATGCTCACTTCGCGTTCTCCTCCGGCCAGACATACGGTGACGCATGTTCCGCACCCAAGCACCAGGATTTTCCTGTGACCCTGCAATATCTCAACAAGTTCAGGTATTTTTTTTCTTTCTGCAACAATCATACGCGGGTCTCCTGTTTTTGTATTGTTCCTGAATCCGGTGGACTCTTACGAATCAAGGGATTCGGCCCCAATTCACGAACAGTGGCAACCATGTCTTGTATTACTTCAACAAAGGGTCGGGCATCTGCGGCCCCGATGTTCACCATCCGGAGTCGCTCTTTATCCAACCCGCTTTCAGACAATATCTCACGGGCATAATTCACCCGGCGTTTCGCCATAAGGTTGCCTTCGATAAAATGGCAACTGCCTTCCTCGCAACCTGCGACGAGGACACCGTCAAGCCCGTTTTCAAATGCCCTCATGAAATACTCAACCTCAAGCTTGCCGGTGCATGGAGTCCGAATGATTCTGATATTCGTAGGGTATTGAAACCGCATCGAACCTGCCAGGTCCGCTGATGAATATGCTCAGTAATGGCAACAGAATGCAATGATTTTTGGCTCGAAGGTCTTTGAGTTCATAATATGTTTCTTACCTCTTTCGGTTAAGATCGGTTTCAGGTTGACTAAAAAAAATAGTTTGCACGCTCCCTCGAACCTGTGAATAGTTCATTCCAAATTATTAGGCCGGTTGTCGTTGCCACGCTGGAACGTTTAAAAGAAAAATGATTAACTGCTGAACGTCAACTGGAAACCGCCATTAGAGTATCCAGCATGACATTGAACTGTCTTGACTCGAAATTGCCCAGTTGTATGGCCCGGGCAGGGCATTCAGAGGCGCATATGCCGCATCCCATGCACTTGGCCGCCGCAATCTGGGCTTTATGATCGTGGTTCACAAACGGCGCGCCGTAAGGACATGCCTTGACGCAGGTCATGCACGAAATACACTTGTCCTGAGCAACCCGGGACACGTCTGCGCCGGCATCGAGATGAGTCTTTGAAAGTATTGTGGCTGCGCGCGCCGCGGCTGCTCGGGCCTGGGAAATGTTTTCGTCAATAAGTTTCGGCGAATGGGCAAGACCGCACAGGAAAATGCCTTCATTCGCGAAATCAACCGGTCTCAGCTTTAAATGCGCCTCCACATAATACCCGTCGGCATTGAGCGGGACCTTGAGCATATCGGAAAGCCGTCTGTTGTCTTCAGGCGCATTGATGCCTGTGCTCAGGATTACGTTATCCGTCTCTATTTCGATTGTCTCGGGAAAGTCAGGGCTGTCCAACGTGACAAGCAGACCGCCGCTGTCAGAGATAACGGGCGGCGCATCCTCGCTATAGCGGATAAAAACCACACCTCTTTCCCGTGCCTTTTTGTAATATAACTCACGGAAGCCATATGTTCGGATATCCCGGTATAGGACAAAAATCCTGGCATCAGGGCTTTGTTTTTTTATTTGAAGCGCATTCTTGATCGCCATTGAACAGCAGACGCGGCTGCAATACTCATGTTCGCTGTTTCGGGAACCGACACATTGGATCATGACAATATTCTTGCCGTCTCCTTTGAAAGTCTTATCGTGCAACCTGTTTTCCAGTTCGAGTTGGGTAAAAACATTGTTCGATTCATTATAAAGGAATTCCTCGGTTTCAGCAGATACGGCGCCAGTCGCGATAATGACGGCACCGCAGGGAACATCGATATTCTCTCCGCTCCCGGACAGGGTGACGCTGAATTTTCCCACATGGCCGGCAATGGCCGCAATTTCCGTTTCCAGATGAAGCGTTATATTGGTATGGCTATGGACACGTTTTGTCAGCTGATCTGTAAAACCGGAAATATCATCATGTTCCAGTGTCCCGTGTATGTCCGTGAGATGACCGCCCAGGGACCCGGTGCGCTCGACCAGGTGGACCCTGAAGCCCTGATCCGCCAGTGACAGGGCAGCTGTCATCCCGCTCAAACCGCCTCCCACCACCAGGCCGTCCTGATTGATTTCAAGAGATTCCGCTGTGAGCGGAGTAAGCAGACGAGCCCTGGCAATGGACATACGGACCAGCTCTAATGCCTTTTCATTAGCCGCCTCCGGATCAGATGGATGTACCCATGAACACTGATCCCTTATGTTGGCCAGTTCAAAGAGATAGGGGTTTAGCCCGGCCTCACGCAATGTTTCGCGGAACAATGGCTCATGTGTTCGAGGGGTGCAGGATGCCACCACGATGCGGTTAAGCCGGTGCTCACGGATACTCTCTTTTATTTCCGATAGGCTTGCATCGGAACAGGCGAACATAGTGTGAGTAGTCATAATCACATCTGGTTCACTTGAAACGGCCTCTGCGACATGTTCCACATCAATCACCGAGGCAATATTAAGACCGCAGTGGCATACGAATACGCCGATCCTGGGCTCTTCGTCGGTTATGTCGTGCTCATCAGGATATTCCTTTTTCACTGTGAGGGTATCTTTGGCCGCGGCCAGCAGTTCCATAGACATGGAAGCGGCGGCGCTTGCCTGTGTGACTGTTTCCGGAATATCTTTGGGCTCCTGGAATGCCCCTGCAACGAATACGCCGGGTCGTGATGTTTCAAGGGGCAGAAGACGGTCCGTGGCACAGAACCCGAATTCATTGAGTTCTATTCCGAGCCTTGAAATAGTCTCGGAAATAGCTGGTTTTGGATCCATGCCCACTGAAAGGACTACAAGATCAAACTCCCTTTGTACAATTCCGGAGTTCTCATCGGCAAAACGAAGCCTGAGATTCTTTGTGCCAGGCATTTCAATAACACGTGAAGGCATAATCTTTATATATTCTATGCCGTCCTGGCTCCTGGCGCGTTCATAATACTGGTCGAAACCTTTTCCAAACGCCCTTATATCCATATAAAAGATCGTGATCCCAAGGCCGTCTGCATGCTCCCGGGCAACCATTGCCTGTTTCGTGGTCGCCATACAGCAGATCGAAGAGCAGTACTCATTACCGCATACGGAGTCACGGGAACCCACGCACTGGATAAAGGCAAGTCGCCTGACTTCTCGATCGTCGGACCGGCGAACAATATGGCCTTCGGACGGCCCGGCCGCAGAGAGCATTCGTTCAAACTGCACACTAGTGATGACGTTCGAATAGCGGCCGTAGCCGAATTCACCCTTCACGTCTGCCTGGAATTCCTGAAAACCAGGAGCAAGGATAACCGAACCGACTTCAAGCGATATCTCCTGTTCCGCCATATTATGGTCAACGGCCTTCTTCTCACAGGCTTCAACACACTCCCCGCATTCCGAGCATAGCGCACAGTTAAGGCATCGTTCACTCTCGGCAAGGGCCTCTTTTTCTGAAAAGGCGACCTCTATTTCCGAAAAGTCCTTGATACGCTGCTCAACCGGGAGTTTTTTTGCCACTGCGCGCGGGCGCTTTTCTACGTCATTGGTTGAGGGAAGACTTTCTCCAGGTACAGGCTTGATTGTATCCTCAAATCGCGTTAACTGTGTTTCTCCTCCGCGACAATATATATCAATTGATTCTGCCGCGCGTTTCCCTGCTGCAACAGCCTCAATGACGGTTGCCGGTCCTGTTACAATGTCGCCACCGGAAAAGACACCGTCCATTGCCGTTGCCCCGTATCTGTCTATAATGATATTGCCCCACTGATTAACAGACAGGTCAGGCGTGGAATCCGACAAAAGAAGGTCAGGCCTGCTTCCCACTGCCAATATCACGGTGTCGGCTCCCATTTCAAACTCTGATCCTTCTATCCGCATGGGCCGACGTCTTCCCGACTCATCCGGCTCGCCCAGTTTCATTTTTGTGCATCTTACCTTGCTCAGTCTGCCGTTTCCGTCGTCGATAAATTCAACTGGATCTGTAAGGAATTGAAAATTCACGCCTTCTTCTATGGCGTGATTTATTTCTTCCTTAATCGCGGGTAGTTCCCTCGCGCTCCTTCGGTATACGATGATGACGTCTTCGGCGCCCAGGCGTATTGCGGAGCTTGCAGCATCCATGGCAACATCGCCGCCTCCCACAACGATCACACGTCCTTTCAGGGCCGGTGGGGTTTCCGAGTTTGCATTGCGCAGAAACTCAAGGCCTTCTAAAACACCGTCCAGGCCCTCACCCTTGATTTGAACGGGATTGCTCTTCTGCGTGCCGATCCCGATATATACGGCATCGTATTCCTCACGAAGTTGGTCAATGGTAATCACTCTACCGATGCTGGTGTCAAAGACAAGGGAAACGCCCTTACGACGGATCAATTCGATTTCATAATCAAGCACTTTCACGGGAAGCCGGTATTCCGGAATTCCCCAGCGGAGCATACCTCCTGCTGCAGGAGATGCCTCATAGACGGTTACTGCGTATCCCCGATCTGCAAGATCAGAGGCCACTGTAAGGCCGGATGGGCCGGCGCCGATCACTGCAATCCTCCGGGCACCGGGCAATGGAGATTTTTCATCAGGAAGCGCGAGCTCGCCCGATGCGACCATTTCCATTTCCTTATCGGATGCGAATCTTTTCAATTGCCTTATTGCAATAGCAGAATCCACATTGCTGCGTGTGCACACTGTTTCGCAGGGGTGGGTGCATACACGGCCGCATATGGCGGAAAGAGGGTTCCTTTCCCTGATTAAATTCACGGCCTTAACATATTCTTTCTTCTTGATAAGCTGAATATAACCTTGAACATTGATATTCGCAGGACAGGCGGTTTTACATGGGGCGTGACCAAGTTTGAGGATTCCAGCAATGTTCGGCACGGCCTGCGGCGAATATTTGGCTATTGCCTTGCGAGTGCCTAGGTCCCTGTTAAACTTGTCTTTAACTTCTACTGGGCAGGCGCTGTAGCAGTCTCCGCAATCATTACAGATGTTTTCATCAACATATCGAGGTGAGCGTTTAACAGTTGCCGTAAAACGCCCAGGTTCGCCTTCTATTTTCGATAATTCCGAATAAGTAAGGATTTCAATATTAAGATTGCGGGCACATTCCACAAACTTCGGTGAGCTGATACACGTAGCACAATCACCTGTCGGAAATGTCTTGTCAAGATGGGCCATCATGCCGCCGACCGCGGGAGAACGTTCTACGAGATAAACCTTAAACCCGGAATTGGCGAGGTCCAGCGAAGACTGGACACCCGCAATGCCGCCGCCCTGTACAAGGACTGCGCCGGTTTTCTTATTTTCGCTGCTTAACATAGTTGATTACTTGCCTTATTCCTTAGGGCTTGATTCTGATCTTAAGCAATTTGCTTGATGCCTTATTGTTAATTGCCAATGCTTCCTGAAATCGTCATTAGTCAATCTTAGAATTTCCCCCATGCCGCCTGTCAACCAGCAACAACGGCATTGAGAACCATTGATGGTGACACCATGAGTTTGTCTAAACCAAGTTCGGACTGTGCAATACCAAGGCACAGGCCCAATAGTTGTGATATATAAAGGATCGGCATCCTGTATTGTCTGCCGGTCTTCTTCTCTAAATCGCTCTGCCTGAGGTCCAGATTGATCTGGCACATTGGGCATGCCACTGATATACAGTCGGCGCCTGCATCCCGGGCCATGCCGATAATGGAGTCAGTGAGTCTGACAACCACATCTGTCCTTGTCATGGAAAGTCCGCCGCCGCAGCATTCGACCTTATGAGGCCAATCAAGACTCTCACCGCCCATGGCGGCTACCAGGCGGTCCATGGAAATCGGGTTCTCGGGGTCGTCAAATCGGGTTACTGCAGGGGGCCTGACAAGCAGACAACCATAGTAGGACGCCACCTTGAGTCCGTTTAAGGAATGGCTTGCCCTGTCTTGAATGGTTTCGAGACCGATATCTTCCAGAAGCACTTCCAGCAAGTGACGCACCTTGACGGAACCGTCATATTCACGGCCAAGGGACTTGCCGACTTTCTTGCGTAAATCGGCATGAGTTGTGACTTCATGGTTTGCGGTTTTTAGCCTGCTATAACAGGCCGCGCAGTTTACTACAACCTCCAGTCCCATTTCCCGGGCAATGAGCAGGTTTGCAGCCGGCAGTGATGCCGCCAGGAGTCGGTCGGTCTGGTGAGCGGCGGTGGCGCCACAGCAGGACCAGTTGGGGATTTCGACAAGATCAATGCCTAGCGCATGTGCGACGGCCAGGCTCGATGAATGTTGATCACGAGACGTTGATTCTGACGAACATCCCGGGTAATATGCGTATTTCATTTCCGGCTTTCCTTGTCTTGAGCAACTTCCTTGAAAACACGCTTCACTGTTCTTCGGTCAGCCCCAAATGAGGGCAGGAGGGCGATCTTCTTTTTTTTGAGCATCGAAGGAAACTTGTCGGTATCTTTCATGAAAGTTTTTGTTCCGATCTTATATGCACCTATAACGGCAAGGTCATAGGCGCGGCCGAA
>JAXHTA010000123.1:0-9308 GCA_034190285.1 Thermodesulfobacteriota bacterium
TTTTTTTCTGATCGGGTTCCATCATTCCCGCCGATGAGATTTACGGCAATACCGGCCGTTATTGCAGTCAGAAGGGCCGCTGCAATTCGAAAAAGGGCGAAGACCCATCCAAGCAGCGAATAGGTGATCATAAAACTATCGGCGCCCACCTGAGGTGTGGCGATAAGGAAAGAAACTGTTGCGCCTCTTGATGCGCCGCTATTTCTCATCGAAGCGGCAACCGGCACCACTCCGCAAGAACAAAGCGGGATTGGTATGCCAAAAAGTGTTGATTTTAGAGCAGATCGGAACGTCCTGTGGCCCAGATGACGACGGACAATCGATTCGGGAAAGAGCACATGAAGCGCGCCTGCCATAATGAATCCGAAGAGCAGATAAATGGCCACTTCATTAAAAAAAAAGAGGCTTTCTCTTAATATGTAATATAGAATATCCATTAAATTTAAGTAGTGCCCGAACGAAGAATCCTAGTTTTCATTCAGACACTAGTTACGAAAATCAGCAAATTTCATACCAATTTTATGGAGTTTGTAAACTTATGTGATGAAAGGGCTTCCGTTGCGATCCAGACAGGGTGGACATGATCCTTTTTTAAGACTGCGATAGGCTCTGTATGCCCTGCCTGTTGTCTCATGATACAGCTATGTCTTGGATTTAATCGTGAGACACATTGCAGGCTTAACGACTTCCAGTAACTTTCTAATTCCGTACATGTGTTTGGTGTTGCAAGGTGAGAAACACTTGTATTTCGCTATATCTTACTATTATATCAGCCTCTTATCCATTCTCTATGATTTCTGAGACACAATTGTATCATGTTCTGTCTGGTGTTTGTGCTTTCGATCACTCCGGCTAAGACCAACTTGAATCTAACACTATGATATTGAAAACTTTTTGTGCTTACTCTCCGACAACAAATATAATGGCATATATCTTGCGGTCAACAGAAGCCGTAGGTGTTTCAGATTTCCTTCGGAGGATTCAATCAATGAGGCCGTGTGATGAAAGTATCAGGGCTACTCTTGATCTGACCCAAAGCATGCTGTATATCGCGGACATGGGAGATGCGGTCCGTGAGGATACGGGCTGTGGGGTGCTTTATGGTGTATTGAGGGATTCTGCCTTCAAGATTAGAAATCTGGCGGAAAAAGAAAAACAGGCGCACATAAAAAAGGGGTGGTGGAAGTAGAACGGTTTAAGGGAAAGGCTCTATACAGAGACAATGCGCTATTTATATAAAATCAGATATTAGATAAAGGAGAAGCAATATGACAAAGACGGAGCAGAATCTTCTTGATGCTTTTGCAGGTGAATCCCAGGCAAACAGAAAATACCTTGCTTTTGCCGGACAGGCGGAAAAGGAGGGCTATCCACAAGCGGCCAGGCTATTCAGGGCTGCCGCCCAGGCTGAGACGGTGCATGCCCATGCACATCTCCGCTCGTTAGGGGGTGTAAGGAGCACTGCGGAGAATTTGAAGGAGGCAATCGAAGGTGAAACCGATGAATTCAAGAATATGTACCCTTCCATGATCGAGGAGGCGGAGAAGGATGGAAACAAAAGGGCAGAGAGGTTTTTTCGCTATGCCAACGCGGTTGAAGAAGTCCATGCCGGACTTTACCGGGAGGTCCTGGAAAACCTGAACGACCTTAAAGAAGTGGATTACTACGTGTGTTCGGTATGCGGGTTTACTTGTGAAAAGGAGGCCCCTGAGAAGTGCCCGATCTGCGGCTCGAGGGCCAAGGCTTTTTCGAGGGTGGAATAATAGGGTATTTGTGTTAACATGAAAACAAAATACTAGAGAAGCAAAGGAGGATTAAAATGAGCAATTTGAAGGGCACGCAAACCGAAAAAAACATACTGACCGCTTTTTCCGGAGAATCGCAGGCAAGGAATCGCTACACCTATTTCGCAAGCCAGGCGAAAAAGGAGGATCTTGTGCAAATTTCTTCCATCTTTGAGGAGACAGCCAACCAGGAAAAGGAACATGCTAAAAGGTTGTTTAAACTTCTCAAAGGCGGTGAAGTGGAGATAACCGGATTTTTCCCAGCGGGTGTTATCGACAGCACCCTGGAAAATCTAAAGGCATCCGCAGCGGGCGAGAACTACGAGCACACAGAGATGTATCCAGGTTTTGCGAAGATTGCAAGGGAAGAGAGCCTTTCAGATATTGCCGATATATTCGAAGCCATTGCCGTGGCTGAAAAGCAGCATGAAAAACGATACCTGGACCTTGCAGCCAATATTGAAGCCGGCCGGGTGTTCAAAAGGGATGCCGACGTGGTGTGGCGGTGTAGAAACTGCGGTTATCTTCATAAAGGCAAAGAGGCTCCAGGGGAATGTCCCGCCTGTGCCCATGCCCAGGCGCATTTTGAGCTTCTTGGTGAAAACTACTGATCAGTAGTCTGTAGGTCGGGGCAATAGGTTTGCTTTTGCCTTGTTCTTTAACATAAAGGTCTAATCATATGGAGGGATTAATGATGGGCGAAAAACTGGAGATTTACAAGTGTGAAGTATGTGGCAACATAGTGGAAGTATTACATGGTGGTAAGGGTGATCTTGTATGTTGCGGCAAGCCTATGAAACTTTACAAGGAAAATACGGTAGACGCTGCCAAGGAAAAGCATGTGCCTGTGGTTGAAAAGATATCTGACGGATTCAGAGTTAAGGTCGGTGAAGTTGCCCACCCTATGGAGGAAAAACACTACATTGAATGGATAGAACTCACTACTGATGGAGCGGCTTACCGGCAGTTCTTGAGCCCCGGAGATGATCCTGAAGCTGTGTTCAAAATCGCGGCAGACCAGGCTATTGCCAGGGAATATTGTAGCCTTCATGGCCTGTGGAAAGGGTAGATTCCAGCGAGGCGAGGTTGATTGTTTGACTAACTCTAACACGACCTGAACATAAAGGGGATAGAAGAATGGCAAAGGCACTTGTTGTCTACTGTTCAAGGAGTGGTGAAACAAAGAAGATCGCGGAACTCGTTGCGGAAGGGTTTAGGTTTGAAGGTGGCGAAGCTGGCGTTGTCAAGGTTTCGGAAATCAAAAAGGAGGCGGATATTGAAGGCTATGATGCCTATGTTTTCGGCTCCGCCACTTACCACGGCGAGATGATGCAGGGCATGAAGACTATGCTGTTTTTGGCTGAAAAGGTCAATCTTGAAGGTAAGGTGGGCGGGGCTTTCGGGGCCTATGGCTGGAGCGGAGAAGCGCCTGGTCGTATTTTCGACACCATGAAGAATATTTTCAAAATGGATATGGTAAGCGGACCTTTAAATTTACAGTCCTCCTCTTTGGGTGGAGGAAGCCAAATGGCCCAGGATTATGGCCGTGAGATATGCAAGAAAACAAACGGATCATAATATCCCATGGATGTTTGTTTCAAGGAAACAGGGTATTACGAAAGGAGGATGAAATGATGGGAGATTGGAAATGCAGCGAATGTGGTTACACTTTCAAGGCAGATGTTCCTCCGGAGGAATGTCCTTCCTGCAAGGAAAAATGCGGATTCGTTGATACGACATGTTACATACCGGATTGCGGGCAGACTGGTTCTGATACAAG
This sequence comes from Thermodesulfobacteriota bacterium, assembly GCA_034190285.1. Taxonomy (GTDB): domain Bacteria; phylum Desulfobacterota; class DSM-4660; order Desulfatiglandales; family Desulfatiglandaceae; genus JAXHTA01. The sequence continues at coordinate 3,565 of JAXHTA010000123.1, forward strand.
GCTTTGATGACTTAGTTTAGGACTTCTCTTCTTGCCCAAACACCAAAAAAAGAAAGCACACGATCAAGGGATCGGTCTTGTTGGGGAGCTGAATGTATATTGAACAATGGATTCTAAATCAAATTAAAGGAGACCACGTATGACAACACCAAGACACTGCCCGGGTTTTCAAAGCGCACAGAACTTAAAGTCTTTTACCTGCAAGTGTCCCAACTGTGGGAAGGAGAAGGAGGTTTTTTCAGATGAATTTGACAGAAAGCATACGTGTTCAGGGTGTGGCAAGGAGATTGATTTTACCCTGTGTACCCTGGAGGCCGGGACTTAGGCTAACCTTGTAGGCAAAACCGGTGAAATTTGACCAAAGGTACTTGATGTGGATATGAAGACTCTAGAAGATTGGGAGGTTGTGACTCATGAAAGAAAAGATCGAGATTGCTTTAAATAAAATAAGGCCTTCACTCATGGCCGATGGGGGAAACGTGGAACTGGTTGAAATCTCACCCGACGGAACGGTGAAAGTAAGACTGACCGGTGCCTGCGGTGGGTGCCCCATGAGCCAGATGACATTGAAACAGGGTGTGGAAAAGGTGATCAAACAAGAGGTCCCTGAAGTCAAAGAAGTGGTCTCCGTTTAGAGGGACGCGACCCAAATCCACGCTTTTGATAAGATGAAAACACTTGTTCCCTTCTGCGCAAATTGGGTTAAGGGGATTCTGTGATAGGGCAACTCAACCTAAGAAGATGTTGGCTGGTGGAGGTATTCAGTGTCTGTAAGAGTAGTCGTCAAAAAGGGCAAATGCCAGGGCAATATTCACGAGGTTGGACAGGTTTTTACAGTGAGAAATACTACTCCGGCAGGTATGTGCCTTGGGGCCTGGAACTCCATCGCGCCCTACGTATCAACGCTGCTATTCGGTGGGAAATTCCCTTGGGAAAAGGAGAGGATTAAAACAACTATTCATTGCCCTGATCCCAAGGGAATTGTCCTGGAACTGGAGCGTCTGGAAGAAGAAGATCAGGAGACCGTGTCCATTTAAGATGTTATTATTAGAGAGAGAGGGTTAACCATGAGACGATTCGAATATGATATTACCAAACATCCGGCCGATGAATTCGCTCATGTCGTTTACTTCTGTACGGATAAGGGTGAATGTAACCTGAGCCAGCTGCCTTCCGACCAAATGAAAGCGTTGTACGAGATCTTGAACAGGAAAGGCACCCAGGGTTGGGAACTTGTCCAGATGCTTTTTGGAAATGACGGCATGGTCGCAGTCTGGAAAAGAGAGGCTCAAAGCGATGTCCTTGGCCCTGAAGGAGGTGGGTAAATGGAAAAAGAAAGCAGTAAAGGAAAAGAAGTCAAGCCGTTAAACACAAAAGACGTGACCATTTGTGAGGCAACGGCCCGTATGCTTGAAAAGGCAGATAAGGATGGAGTGGAAACCGCCTTTCATCGTGCGGCAAGTATGAAGGCATGTCCGATCGGTGCTGACTCGGCCTGCTGCAAGCACTGCTCAATGGGCCCGTGCCGCCTAAGTTCAAAGGACCCATATGGGAAAGTGGGTGTGTGCGGGGCGTCCATTGATACCATCCAGTCCAGGAACTTCGGCCGTATGGTCGCTGCCGGCGGTGCCTCCCATACTGACCATGGTATGAGTATGCTGGGTCTGTTCAGGGATGTGGTCAACGGTGATATAGAAGACTATACCATCAAAGATACGGCAAAATTAGAGGAGGTGGCCAAAGAGATCGGCATTGAAGTCGAAGGACGAGATGCTAAAGACATTGCCAAAGACCTTTATGAGGAACTTGAGCGGACCTATACACAGGTGGAAGGCGAAATTCCATTTGTCAAACGGGTACCTGAAAAGACCCTGGAGACCTGGCGGAAGCACGGCATAGTCCCCCGCGGGGCCATGCGTGAAATCATGGAACTGATGCACAGGACACATATGGGAGTGGACCAGGACCATGACAATCTAATCAAACAATGCAGCCGGACAGCCCTGGCGGATGGCTGGGGAGGGTCCATGGTGGCAACGGAGATATCGGACATCCTTTTTGGCACACCTACCCCTGTTCAATGCGATGTCAATATGGGTTGCCTGAAGGAGGATGAGGTCAATATTATTATTCATGGCCATGAGCCGAATCTCTTTGAGTCGATTCTTACCTCAGTCAACGATCCAACCCTGATTCAGACGGCCAAGGACGCGGGCGCAAAAGGAATCAACCTCCTGGGGATGTGCTGTTCAGGCGCCGAGATGCTTTCCCGTCACGGAGTACCTCATGCAGGTAACTTCATGTCCACCGAGGCGGTTCTCGTGACAGGCGCCGTGGATGCCATGGGTGTTGATGTACAGTGTATCAAGCAGGGGCTGGCCAAAGTAGCTGATTGCTATGGGACCAGGCTTTTTACTACTAACCCAAGGTGCCACATCGAAGGCGTTGAACATATTGAATTCCAGGAACATGAACCGAGGGCGTGTACTGACAAAATAGTTGAAAATGCCATTAAGAGATTTAAGAACCGCAAGATGCCGATAGATATCCCGAATATCAGGAATGAGGGGGTCCACGGCTTTTCCCACGAATATATAAGTTACATGCTGGGAGGGTCCTTCAGGGCATCCTATATGCCCCTGAACGACAACATTATAAACGGCAGAATCCGTGGTGTGGCAGGAGTGGTAGGATGTACGAATCCGAGGGTCAAACAGGACTGGGTTCATGTTGAATTGGTTAAGGAATTGATCAGAAACGATGTCCTTGTGGTCCAGACAGGTTGCTCCCAGATAGCCCTTGCCAAGGCAGGCTTTTACAGACCTGAGGCGGCTTCTCTTGCAGGCCCTGGCCTGAGCGAAGTGTGCGATACGGTGGGGATGCCGCCTGTCCTCGGCCTGGGCTCTTGTGTAGACAACAGCAGGATCCTTATCGCATGCACAGAGATGATCCGAACCGGAGGACTGGGTGACAGCCTGGCGGATCTCCCGGTTGCGGGGGCCGCTCCCGAGTGGATGAGCGAAAAGGCCATCTGTATCGGACAATATTTTGTGGCATCCGGTGTCTTCACCGTTTTTGGCGTCACCTTTCCGATTACCGAACAGACCAAGTTTCACAAACTCCTTTTTGAAGGTTTGGAGGAAATGGGTTTCGGCAAATGGGGCTTTACATCTGATCCTCATGAGATGGCCCAAATGATAATTGCTCACATCGACAAGAAGAGAAAGGCCCTCGGTATTGACAAGGCAAGAGAGAGGATTCTTATGGATATGGCCGCCAGGCAAAAACTTGAAGCGGCCTGAGTAACCTGATTGCCAGTCGTGGCATTCCAGAAACAGGGAAGGATTTGAGTTTGTTCGGTCTAGCTAAAAAGGAGAGACTCCAACTTGGACCTTCCCTGCTTTTATCAGTATTGATTGGGATTTTCTGCCCAGGAGTTGATGTGTATTCCGACGATGTAGACTTAAAAAAGCATTTGAACCGTCTTGTCAATGAAAAGAGCCCGTACCTCCTTCAACACGCCGGAAACCCTGTGAGTTGGTACCCCTGGAGTGAAGAGGCCTTCCAAAAGGCAAAGAAGGAGAACAAGCCGATTTTCCTTTCCATTGGCTATGCCACGTGCCACTGGTGTCATGTAATGGCGCACGAGTCGTTTGAAGATGAAGAAGTTGCCCGGATCCTGAATGAATATTATATCTCCATAAAGGTTGACCGTGAGGAGCGTCCGGATGTGGACAAGATTTACATGTCCGTGTGCCAGTCTTTAACGGGACGCGGTGGGTGGCCCCTTTCCATTTTCATGACACCGGAGGGGAAGCCATTTTTTGCGGGCACCTATTTTCCAAAACTGGGTCGTTTGGGGATGACCGGGTTTATAGATATCCTCAAGCAGATTTCCGCAATGTGGCAGAACGATAATCAGCGTATCTTAAAGACAAGCGAGGAAATCACAGGTCTTATTAACTCAAAAGCACATTCGGGTTCGTCAGATCATGTTATGGGGCTGGACACTCTTAAAAAGGGGTATACTCAACTTGCCAATAACTTTGATTCGCTGCTGGGCGGCTTTGGCTCCGCACCGAAATTCCCAACACCCCACAACCTCTCCTTTCTCTTGAGATGGCACCATAGAAACTCCGATCCCCTGGCGCTGGAAATGGTGGAAAAGACCTTGGATTCTATGAGGAGGGGCGGTATCTTCGACCAAATCGGCTTTGGTTTTCACCGCTATTCTGTGGATGAAAAATGGCTGGTTCCCCACTTTGAAAAGATGCTTTATGATCAGGCCTTGTCGGCCATAGCTTACACAGAGGCATACCAGGTTACCGGAAAGGTTGAATTTGCCCGGGTGGCTCGAGAAGTATTCACTTATGTGCTGCGCGATATGACGGCACCTGACGGCGGATTCTATTGTGCGGAAGATGCTGACAGTGAAGGGGAGGAGGGCCTATTTTATCTTTGGGAGTACAAGGACATCAAAGAATATCTCGGAGAAGAAGTGGGCGAGCTATTCTGCCGTTTTTACAACATCACCAAAGAGGGTAATTTTGAACAGGGACGAAACATCCCCCATATAACTGTGCCTATCTCGACCTTTGCCAAGAAAGAAGGCATGGATCCTACGGAGTTGAATAAGACTCTGAGACATGCCAGAGAAATCCTCTTTGATATCCGCAAAAAACGAGTGCACCCGCTGAAAGACGATAAGATCCTGACTTCGTGGAATGGTCTCATGATAGCTGCCTTTGCGAAAGGATACCAGGCGCTTGGCGATCAATCATATGCCCACGCCGCCAGGAAGGCCGTTGACTTTGTATTAAAGAATCTCAGGAGCCCTGAAGGAAGGATACTCCGGCGTTACAGGCTGAAAGAAGCTGCCTATCCCGGATATCTGGACGACTATGCCTTTTTCGTATGGGGGCTGATCGAGTTGTATGAGGCAACCTTTGAAGTAACGTTACTCGAGGAGGCCGTGGCCATAAACAACGCGATGTTTGACATTTTCTGGGACCAAGAGGGCGGAGGGTTTTTTTTTACAGGGAAAGGGAATGAAACTCTTATTACCCGAGCAAAAGAGATCTATGATGGGGCACTGCCCTCCGGCAACTCAGTGGCGGCCTCAAACTTCGTGCGTCTGAGCCGGATGACCGGGGACGTAAGTCTAGAAAAAAAGGCTGAACAATTGACAAGGTCTTTCTCAAACGAGGTATTCCGATACCCCATGGCTTATACCCAACTACTGCTGGCCGTTGATTTTATGGTGGGTCCAAGCAAGGAGATAGTCATTGCCGGAGATCCCGGTCATGAGTCTACGAAGGCCATGGTCAATGCCGTACACAAAAAGTTCTTGCCCAACAAAGTTCTACTACTTCGGTCTAACGGCGTGGAAGGCGAAAGGCTTGCCGCATTATCCTCCTTTGTAAAACCCATGGTTCCAATAGATCGCAAGGCTACGGCTTATGTATGCGAACGTTATGCGTGCAAGACGCCCACAACGGATGCGAGTCAATTGAAGACAACGCTTGAATGACCAATGAGAGATGATTGCAGAGGTGCTCCATGGGAGTTGAAGTATACGATAAACACGAGGGCAACCTTGAGCCAAGTCAATTCCTGGCTGAAAATATTGAACTCCTGCCAAAGGGCAGAAGGTCAAACGCTACCCGCAGACTGCGGTGATGGTCGCGGCGCCGTGGAAACTCGCTTCCGGAAAGAAATACAAGTGCACGCTGAACCTGCCGGTC
>JAXHTA010000124.1:0-9262 GCA_034190285.1 Thermodesulfobacteriota bacterium
GCACTTCAATCAGTTGTATTCTATCTGCCTCATTCAGTTTGATGGTATCCGGGGATGTCAAAACCTCTTCGATCTCTCTCTGCAATTCACTTTGCCTTTTCAACAACTCTTCCTTAAAGCCAATGAGCTGGAATATCTCAACCGGATAACCAATACCCTTTACTCTGATTTTCTCTTTTTTTTCACATACAAATTCATCTTTTATCAGTGGATAGGTATAGTGAGATATCAAAATCTGATCCGGATCCGCATATTGTTGTAGTCGGCTTGCCAGATTGACCTGTCCGCCGACGATAGTGTATTCCAGGCGATTCTCAGAACCGAAATTTCCCACGGTACAATATCCTGACGTAATTCCCATCCGAATATGTAAAGGTTTGGGGACGCCCTGTTTATCCCACCGCGTTCGCAACGGCTTCATCCGTTCCCGCATCTCAAGGGCCATTCGCAGACAGGCCACAGCGTCTTCTCTCTCCCCTTTTGTCTCGGGGTCACCGAAAAAGATGAGGATTGCATCTCCAATAAATTTGTCAAGTGTCCCGCCATTGCGCAGGGCTATCTCAGACATTGCATTAAGGTAGTCGTTCAATAGGTAAGTCAGGGCCTCCGATTCCATACTATCGGTCAATTCGGTGAAACCAACTATATCAGACAAGAAGACGGTTAGCGTCTTGCGGTGGGTCTCCAATTTGACGTCCCTCTCTCCGGAAAAGATGGAATCATATATCTGGGGGGAGAGATACTTGGACAGTTTTGTCGACAATTCATCCAGTTTTTGGTTTTTGTCCTTAAGGTCTTCCCTCGCCTGTTTGAGTTCCACATGGGTCCGTACCCTTGCCAGCACTTCAACAACTTCAAAGGGCTTGGTGATGTAATCAACGGCCCCGAGCTCAAAACCCTTGGCCTTGTCTTCTATTTCCTGCAGTGAGCTTATGAATATTATGGGGGCGTCTTTCGTATGCCCCATTCCTTTAAGGCGGGAGCACACCTCATATCCATCCATGTCCGGCATAATGATATCCATCAGTATCAGATCGGGGAGCTTCTTCTCCACATACTCTATAGCTTCGGCTCCGTTTGTGGCTACACCAAGGTCAAAATCGCCTTTCAAGGCCTCCATCAGTATCTTGATATTTGCCGGTGTATCATCCACAATGAGTATGAGTGGTTTATCCTGAACTCCAGTCATTGCCCCTCCCTTCCCAGAGAGATCCCAATGGCCTCGGCGATCTTCTCCAGAGCCGTCCGTGCGTTCTTGAAGTCAAAACTGGCTATTCTGTCTTGAAGGGCCAGAAACTCATTGTGGTATTTAGTATTCTCGAAGTACTGCCTCATAGAGGCAATTCCCTCTTCCGTTTTTACAGGATCGCGATTGGCCAAGTATAAGGCAAGCTCATTCAGCCTTGGTGCGATTTCCTCGGGATACAAGGTTACCTCTTTGTCAGGCAATAGGGCACCCCCCGGTCTTTTTCTATCATTCGCTTGTGCACCCAGAAGCCTAGCAGATTCCAGCACCCGGTCCAGGGACGCCCCCAGATTGCCTATCATCGGTTCAATATCCTCAATGGTGCCTTCCTTGAACGCCATTTCAGTTTCCAATGCGACCCTCTGCAGCTCTTTAGCGGAGATATTGCCGGCTATCCCCTTAAGTGTATGCGCTTGTCTTCGGGCAAGATCCGTATCGCCCCTTTCCAGGGCCTCTCTGAGATCCTGGACAAAGCTGGCATAGTCCGCTGCAAGCTCCCCAAGTATTTTCATCAAAAGTTCTCTGTTTCCACCCAACCTTCCCAGTGCCTCTTCCACATCTATTCCGGGCAGGGAGGTGGGAAGATCTCCTTCAATCGCATTGTTCTCTGTGATCGCTGCCCTCCCTTTAGCGGAAAACCGGCTCTTTCCAAATTTGACCCACCTGGCCAGGACGCCATAAAGTGCTGATGGATCAATCGGTTTGGATACATAGTCATTCATTCCTGCCGCCAGGCATTTCTCTCTGTCACCTTTCATGGCATGGGCTGTCATGGCAATGATGGGGAGTTTTTCAAACCTTTTGTCACGTCTGATCAAACCGGTTGCCTCATATCCGTCCATTTCAGGCATTTGGACATCCATGAGCACACACGCATAGGCGGTGCTGTCCAATGCCTCAACTGCTTCTCTGCCGTTATTGGCCGTTTCAACAATGATGCCGGCGTTATTCAGTATTTCTGTCGCCACCTGGCGGTTGATAGCATTGTCTTCTACCAGAAGCACTCTAACCCCCTCAAGCCTTCCCCTGCCCAATGATTCTTTGGTGACGATCCCGTGTTTATGGGCTGTTTGTTCTGATTTCTCCTTCCCGAAGACCTCCATTATTGTGTTGAAAAGCAAGGACTGCTTCAGGGGTTTAACCAAAAAAGCATCGATGCCCACCGCCTCTGCCTGCTCCATCTCGACTTCCCGGCCGAAAGCGGTCATCATTATGATCGGGAGGTCCTCAACCCGGGGGGTCTGCCTTATCCGTGCCGAGGTCGCAATACCGTCCATCCCTGGCATCTTCCAGTCCATCAATACCAGTTGAAACGGTTTTCTCTCACTCAAACCCTGTTCCAGCTTTTCCAGTCCCTCCTCGCCCGAAGAGGCCGACTCCACTTCAAAGGTGAACGACTTAAGCATCTCCTGCAGAATTATCCTGGAGGTCTTGTTATCATCCACCACCATGGCCTTCAAAAATCGGATATCAGAAGGAGCCACAAATCTCCGTTCTCTCTCTTCAGCCTGCCGGTTAAGATTCACCGTGAAGTAGAAGGTGCTGCCTTTACCCGGTTCGGATTCCGCCCAGACATCACCACCCATCATTTCTACCAGCCGCTTGCAGATGGTAAGTCCGAGCCCTGTACCGCCGTATTTTCGGGTGGTAGAGCCGTCCGCTTGAGTAAACGCATCGAACAGGTCCGGAATCTTATTGTCCTCTATCCCTATGCCGGTATCTCGAACTGAAAACACGAGCCTCGCCCCTTTTTGAGATTTTTCGATACAGCTCACGTTGATGAAGACCTCTCCCTTTTCAGTGAATTTGACTGCATTATTGGTCAGGTTGATGAGAACCTGCTCCAGTCTCAGGGGATCGCCCACGACTGCGCACGGAACATCTTCATCAATACCTAAAATCATTTCGATACCTTTTTCCGCGGTCTTTTCACAAAACATGTCTGACACACTTTCTAAAACGTCTTGAAGCCAGAAGTCCACAGAGTCCATATCCAGCTTCCCGGCTTCGATCTTGGAAAAATCCAGGATATCGTTGATAATACCGAGCAGGGAATTTGCCGAAGATTGTATGCTGTTCAGATAGGTCCGCAGCTTTGGCATTAATTGCATATTCAGTGCCAACCCGGTCATTCCTATGATGCCGTTCATGGGCGTACGGATTTCGTGGCTCATGTTGGCGAGGAATTCGCTTTTGGCACGGCTTGCGGCCTCGGCATTTTCCTTGGCCTGCTGTAATGCCTTTTCCGTTGCCTTCCTCTCATCGATTTCTCTTACCAGGTCTTTGTTCACCTCCGCCAGCTCGGCGGTACGTTCTTTAACCCGCTCTTCCAGCTTATCCTGGTGTTCCTTGAGCGCCGCAAGTAGAACATCTATGGCATTTTTGACCCGGTTGATCTCTACACTTTCAGGACCTTTGAGCTCAGCCAACTGCGTTGTTAGCTGAGGGTCAAACTCCTTTAAGGACAGAGTGAGATGCCACAAAGGACGCAGCATATAGTTAAGCAGAAGCCTTATTAGGAGCAGAATTACCACAAGAAGACCAAAAGTCACAGCAAGCCTCTTCTTGCCATCCTCCCGAAGCTTCGAAAAGAACTCACCACTATAAAAAATGCGGGCGCTTCCCAACATATTGCGCTCATCATCATGCGAAAAAAGTAGCGTCTCAGATTGGAAACCGTTGAAATCGGACCCCGGATTCTCATCAACCACCCTCTCCCCTTCCATGGTTTCCACCTCAATACCGCTGATCAGGTGTTTTCCAGTTACAGGATCCTCCAGGAGAAGCAGCTGGGCGGCAAGCACCTTGATCTTGTCCATATCTTCATAGGCCAAGGCCTGCTCCAGGGGGACCGCATTGGAGACCATAAGCATGTCGGCCTTGGCCTGCTCCGCGGCCCGGAACTGCGGTTCCATACGGTACAACCAGTCCAGGAGTATCATTCCGCTAAGAATGCCAAACATAACGACCATGCTCCATGTTATCCGAGTGGAGAGATGATCCAGCCTTAGCTTCTTGGGTATCACCGTTAGTTTATTCATAGTGTTTCGAGAGCCTCCTGAAGACTTTATGGATACGTATATCGGACGCCTGTAAGGTGGACAGGTTCAGAGAGGGTCGGATCTTTGTGCCAATGTAGAGACCGGCCGTCGCCCCGCGCTCCACGTCTCCGACAAAGGGGGAGAACACAATCAGTTGCTCCCTAATACCAAAACGTATGATTTTCTGAAATGCAGGATCAGAAAACCACTCGGTCAGGAAGAGCCCGGCTGGCCTGTTCGAAGGAGAGAATTCTCTCACGGGATCATCGGTTACAGCAATTTCTACTGGGGCCCTTTTCACCGTTCGTACTTTTCTCTTGAGCCGCCGGGCAAGCCTTTCGGCCCTTTCACGGTCATCACTGTATACTAAAACCAGCCGCAATTTACCGGAGGCAGTGCTCTTGGCCAGGATATCCTCATCTACCGCAACAACATTCGGAAAAAAGTTCAGGCCCAGTAGCAGCCGGCGCTGTTGGTCCTCTACCCTACCTGCCCATGAGACAGAAATTATTTGCAGGCAGAAGGGCAGAGCCAATACCAGGACCATAAGTTTCATGCGGTATTGCATTTTCACCTGTGTTTGGTCTGCCAACGAGTTTTAATTCCCTAAAAATCATAAGAAAGCTGAACCCACCACACGCGGTCGGGGCGCGGGTAATCGTCAGAATAGGTATGTTCTGGAGCGGGAAAAACCACGTCTTCATCAAAAAGGTTTTTGACGCCACAGCGCAGAGTCAGCCCATCTCTGAACAAATTAAGAGCATTGAGGGTGAAATCTAAGGTATCATGGTCATCGAGCTTATCTCTTGTATCGGTGAGCGACCGATGATGTTTGCCGACATAGCTGTATTGAATGGTCGCAGAGAAATCCTTCCAGGGCCGGAATGTCACTCCTGAATTGCCGATCCACTTGGCCGACCCCACAATTTCCTCTCCTGTATCTTTGTCTTCAGTGGTCACATAGGACAGGCTGGCATTCAGGTTGAGATTACGCGCGATCTGCTGTTCAAGTTCCAGCTCTATTCCCATTAGTTCAGCATTCCCGATGTTTTCGTATTGGCCAATCCCCGTCCTAGGGTCCACAATTCTCTCCACGATCAAGTCTTCAAGTTCTGAATAAAAGAAGGTAATGCGACCGTCGGTGTGGGCATGCTTGTAAATATAACCAACCTCATAAGTTCGAATAGTCTCCGGATCGATGTCCGGATTGCCCATGAACTGTTGGCCAAGCCCAGATATTTCGAGAAAAGTGGGTGGCCGGAATGCCTCGGCATACTGGGCCTTCAGGATGTGATGATCTTTGAGGCGATAGACCGCAGCCACTCTCGGCGTTGTGCTGTCACCCACATCATTATAGTAGTCATAACGCAAACCCGCCGTTATCGTTAAGCGATCAGTAATCCCAAATTCATCCTCCACAAATATACTTGAAATCTCTCGAGTCTCATCATCCACAATCCAACCCTGGTCTTCACCGTTGGCTTCCTGCCAGGCATCAAGCACATCGATACCAGAGAATGCGAGCCCTAAAAGCAGTGTGTGGCCGCCCCACTCTTTCCACGTGAGATCCAGTGCCCCATAAATGCGTCTTTCCTTGTAATAGGTGTCCTCAGTCAGACTGTCCGGGGAGACCTCGGCGATCCAATCACGAACAAACTGCCACCACCCAAGCTTTAGTTCCCCTTTCAATGATGATGCAATGTCCAACTTCTGTCTTGCCTCCAGCACCCAATTCTCATGAGTCTGAACCTTCCTACCATCAGGCCCTGGAAGGGTAAATCCGAAGCCAAAATAATCGCCAAGCTTGATGGAAGCAAACTGGCCCAAAAGGGACAAGGTCTTGAAATCGAGGGCCAGAACAGCGGTACTGTCTTGGTGGACTTCATTTGTTGGCCCAGGGGAGTAAGATGAACTCCCGGTGCCGTACAACCGGTCGGGACCTGAGTCCACATCCCCACCATCCGTGTCCCATCCTGCAAGATTCAGGCTGATACTAACATCCTTTTGTGGAATGGCGTAAGAAAGGAGAGTTCCTCCCGCATAGGTATCAAAGCTTCCGTAACGGCCAAAAACCCGGTTGCCCTTCTTGCGCGTAATAACATTAATTACTCCGGCATAGGCATACTCACCGAAACGAACTGCCCCGGGACCCCGAATAACATCAATCCGTTCCACCTGCTCAATGGGGATGTCGTACAAGACAGAACTCGTGCTGCTTAGGGTGTCATTCAGGGATATATTGTTTAACAAAAGCTTTAGACTGCCAGAGGCATAGGTCATGCCCACTCCCCTCACAATGATCCTCTTTTCGCCAAAGCTCGTAATGGATAGGTGCAGCCCGGCAACCAGCGCCAGGGCCTCATAAACCGTGTGCACTCCTTTCGTCTCCAGTTCATCACCACGAAGCACGGTAACCATCCCGGGGACGAAATCGGTATATGTCTTGGAATCCTTAGCGTACTCGGTTTCTTCCTCCATTATGCGCAACACATTCAATATGGCCTTTTCGTCCTCCTTTAAGACGTCCTCATCCCCCCACGACTCCTCTAAGTGAGCTTCCGCAATGTCGTTCGTGGCCATAGAAAGCGATATCGTCTGCACTGAAGTAACGAAAAAAACGCATAACCCCAAAACAAGTCTAAAAGGCATATCCATTTCCTGATGACAGAAGCCCGCGCAGAGCCGATTAAAACAGCACTAGGGCGGTACTACAAGGACAGGCCTGCGAATTTCAGGCCCTTTTCCACGTTAAAGCCCTTTGATAGGGCATAATCAATACTCATTGAAAAACCCTGTCATAAAACACTCAAAATAATACTGAGAAAGGGCAAAGTCGTCAATTTATAAAATCGAAAAGGCTCATGCTGCAACCTGACGTCAAATCTACAAAGCGCTTGCTGTCGATTTTCCGATTTTTTAAGGACTAGTTTGTATATCCGCCTGCAACAGCGCGAGAGTCTTGTTCGAATCTCACTTGACATTTCAGAAATTTGGAGTTACAAAAAGACAAAAATCTTGAAAAAACGGCAAGAAGGGAGGTGAAGATGAAAAAAGAGTTTACTTTGTTGAGTGGCCTGCTCCTTGTCCTATTATTCTGCGCTCACGTTTATGCCATGGACATCTGCTTCTACGATGGCGGCGGCTATTTCTATCACTTAGACGTAGATCCGTCTACGGGAAACATAACTGGCTACTGGGAATATCCCGAAGGGGGTGGCTCAGGAGGGGCACTTTACGGTACTTATAACCCATCAAGCGGTGGTTTTACCTTTGCTTGTCTGTCTCGCTATGGTTGCACTTTCATAGATCAGGGTGTGTTTCACGGTAACGGAAGCGAGTTTTACTGGGAGAATAGCTGTGAAGCGTCCGGTAAAGACAAAATGTTCATGTGTGGTCACTCGATGCGGCAGAGCATTGACCCCGCAAACATGAAAAAACATCAATAAACAACTTGCACCGCCACTGTCCAAACAGATCCCGATCCGCCTTTTGTGTTTTCACAGGTAACCCCCTCATTTTCCACGGTCTCTTTGCCCCGAGAAACTGAAAGTCTTCCCAAACTAAAAACCTATGATGGACTAGATTGGTTGTCAGCCAGAGGCATGACGCTTTAGAATAATATCGACGAGATCCCTCTTTGCAACCTTCTGGCCTCCTTTCATCGGGAAAGTATCAATAAATTCAAGCATTTCTGGGAATTTGAAAACTGCCAGACCTTTGTCGCGCAAGAAGGAGGTCATTTCTTCAAACGAAATCTCTTTTCCCTCCGACGGTATCACAACGGCGCACACCTTCTCCCCCAGCACGGCATCGGGTATGGGGATGACCGCCACATCTTCCACTGCGGGATGAGTCCTCAACAGGTCTTCTATCTCGACGGGCGCAATGGTCATGGCACCCCTCTTGATAATGTCCTTCAGCCTGCCAGCTATATGCAGATAGCCGTTTTCGTCGAGACGTACCAGATCTTTTATCCTGAACCAGCCGTCCTTATCTCCACCATAGGCCTCAAGACTTGCCTCGGGCATTTTGTAGTACCCCGAGGAGCCGTGCGGGCCCCTGCAGACCAGTTCCCCTTCCTCTCCCTGAGGCACATCTTGGCCGTTTTCATCCAGGATTCTGATTTCATTGCCGGGAAGAGGCTTGCCAAGAGAATAATGTCTGACCTCGGGAGGATCATCAACCGACGGTATGCTAATGGGGCCAAAGTCCATGGCGCCGAGGATACTCACAACCTTGCAGTCCATCTTCTCCTCGATTTCCACGGCAAGAGAAGGCGGCATCGGCGCGCCTGCGGAATAAAACACGCGCAAGGAACTCAAATCGTATTTAGGCAGACTATCAAGTCTCACCAACTTCTCCCCGACAGTTGGGACTCCCGCAAGGATTGTAATTTTTTCCTTCTCTACGAGTCCCAGGGCGTCATCGGGATCAAACCTCTCCAGAAAGACCATCTTACAGCCATTGGCAAGCCCGACACACCAAAGGCAATTTCCGGGTCCTCCAATATACGGAACGACAAAGCCTATTATATCTTGGTCGGTGGCGTTCAACCTCCCGCCAATTGTATGACCTTGCAGTTGATACCATCCAAAGCCTTCAGAAATCTTCGGCAGGCCCGTACTCCCTGTTGTAGTCTGGAGTTCCTGTACCTCCCACGTAGTTATGCTTCTTGCTGCAAGGTAATCGGAGGGATATTCCTTTTCACTCGTATGTTCCATCATTGCCCTGATTGAAACAGCACCTTCCGGGACCTCATCACCCACGACAAGAATTCGCTCCAAATGCGGCATTTCTGTTTGTATTTCTTTATAGGTCTCGAAATAATCCCTTTCCCTGAATTTCCAAGGGATTACAATGCCGCGAGCCTCGGTCTCTTTCAAAATATGTTTGACTTCACTGACATCAAACGCAAACATGACCATAATCGCCAATACACCCACTTTGGGTACTGCAAGCCGTAACAAAGCTGATT
>JAXHTA010000125.1:0-9247 GCA_034190285.1 Thermodesulfobacteriota bacterium
CAGTCACAGCCCGATCGGCTCCACCGGGCCACATCAGCCAGACTACCACACCATCCAAGCCCAGACCACGTTCGTCCCTTACCACGACCTCAATGTGTGGCGCTTGCCCCGGATCACATATAGCGGCCGCTTCGGTCCTGCTGCCGTTAGTTTTCCTCAATATCTTGTTAATGTGCCTTGCCTCCACCTCTTCCAAGGCCATATCTTTGTCTTCATCCTTATGTATTAAGGGGAGGAACTCCTTTTTGGTGAAGTAAGGTGGGAGGTCTTCAGGCAAGATGTCCTGATGCCTTCCCAAAGTTATCGCCCTTTCAATCACATTTTCCAGCTCCCTTACATTCCCTGGCCAGTCATAATTCAGGAGCAGGGCCATAGTCTCCTTAGCCATACTCTTTATTTCCGCTTTTTCCTGGGTCTGGTATTTCATCAAGAAATGATCAACCAGAAGAGGTATATCTTCGACACGATCCTTGAGCTCCGGCAAGACAATGGGAATTACGTTGAGCCTATAAAAAAAGTCTTCCCGGAATTCTCCTGTTTTGACTTTCTCCTGCAGGTCCTGATTGGTAGCGGTTATCAACCTTATGTCTATTTTCTTGGTCTCTGTTGACCCCACACTCTTAATCTCCCTTTCCTGCAGGACTCTTAAGAGTTTTACTTGCGTTGACAGGCTTACTTCCCCTATTTCGTCTAAGAATGCCGTCCCTCCTTGAGCCTCTTCTAATAGTCCTTTCTTGGCGGAGATCGCGCCAGTGAAGGCCCCTTTGACGTGCCCAAATAACTCGCTTTCCAACAAAGTGTCCTGCATGGCACTACAATTTATGGCAATGAAAGGACGCTCTCTGTTAGGGCCATTGTAGTGGATAGCCTTGGCTACCAGCTCCTTTCCGGTTCCACTTTTCCCGTAAATCAGAACGGTACTCCTGCTGGCGGAGACCCTGTCTATTAGATCGAAAACATCCTGCATTACTTTGCTCTTCCCGATAATATTGGCGAACTGATATCTATTGCTTACCTCCTTACGGAGAGAGGCTATCTCTTTCCGGAGGCTTTTTTCCTCCAATGCCCTCTTGATGATCATTGTCATTTCGTCCATCTTAAAGGGCTTGGAAATGTAATCGTAAGCCCCCCTTTTCATGGCTTTAACCGCCGAATCAACGGAGCTAAAGGCCGTCATTACAATTACATATGTATCAGGGGACACATCTTTTATCGATTTAAGCACCTCCATACCGTCCATTTTAGGCATTCTTAGATCTGTGATGGCCAAGTCAAAGGTGTTTTCTTCAAGCTTCTTCAATCCCGTTATTCCATCTAAACATGGTACTACTGCGTACCCCTCCTTTTTCAAGACCTTTGAGAGAAGATTCAGCATCCTTTCATCATCTTCAATTATGATAATCTGCCCCTCATTTCCCATCAGTGTTTTCCTCTTTGCCTACCGGGAGTTTTACCAGAAAAGTAGTGCCTTTCCCTACCTGGCTTTCAACTTCAATAATACCGTGGTGATTCTCGACTATTCTATGACTGACAGTTAGTCCTAGTCCGGTACCTTTTCCCATGTCTTTGGTGGTAAAAAAAGGATCGAATAGCTTTGAAAGGTTTTCCTCAAATATCCCATCGCCAGTATCGGATATGGCAATCTCCACCAGTGGGCTGTCAATGAAGGATATGGAGCCCTGAGGAAGCAGTCTGGTATTAACGCCTAACTCTCCCCCTGATTCCATGGCGTGGATGGCATTCATAATGATATTCAGAAATACCTGTTGAAGCTGGGCCGGATCTCCTCTCACAAAAGGAAGGTCAGGAGATAATTCCGTTACAACCGAAATATTCCCGTCAGAGATCTGGCGTCTAGTCAAGTGCAGTACACCGTCAATGAGATCATTTATACTCACAGAACCCAGCTCAGGCTCTTGAAAACGGGCGGATTGCAGAAAGAGCTGCAGTGACTTGATAATCCTGTTGGCCTGGGACTCAATCGTCTCCAGATCATCATATTTGGGATCACTCTTGTTCATGTCTTTCATCAAGTATTCTGCTGTTCCGGAGATTACGTTCAGGGGGGTTCCAACCTCATGGGCGAGACCCGCGGCCAATTGCCCTATAGCAGCCAGCTTCTCTGATTTTTGAATCTGATACTCGAGCCTCTTGAGTTCGGTAATATCCCGGCATATACCGAGGGTTCCAACCGGTTCTCCTGTCTTGTCTTTGATGAAAGAGACCGACAAGTCCATAAAAAAGGGCTTGTGATTCTTCATTATCATCCTGGTTTCAAAATTATTGGCCTTTCCTTTTTGCCACAGGATCTTCATCAGTCTTCTGGCCTCATCCTCCCCTTTGAGATAGCATTCCGACATCCTCTTCCCCAACAATTCTTTCGCACTACTTTTGAAGAGTTCCTCGGCTCCCTTGCTGAAATAAGTGATCTTTCCACCCATATCGGTCGCGATAAAAGCATTAGCAGAACTCTCTGTTAGATTTTCGAAATAGTACCTGATCTTCTCCAGTCTGCTATTTTCCTTTTCCATCTCGGACATCTCTATTCCTGTAATCTGCCTGATAATTCTATAAACATATCGATCAATCAGCTTGAGATCATTTATAAAAAGAGACAAGTTATCTTTCCGGTCTTTTTCTAAGAACGGATAAATCACCTCCTTTCCCATATGTAGCGCCTTTTGGGTTTCGAGCAGGCCTAACGGTTTTTCGCGAGCTAAATAGACTTTGCTTATCAGGAACAATAAATCGTCCTCTCTCATTCCCCTAGCTGTATGAATAAGGATATTCAGGTAATCTTCTACTATTTCTTGCACCCGTCCCTCGTAAAGTACAGGTCCGCCTTCCGAAAGAAAAACTAATTTGTCTGTCCATGCCCTGATAATCTGGCCCGAGTCACTCTCCAGCAATTCCGCCAATGGGCGATTCGTATTCCCAACCTTCTTGAGTCCATTTCTTCTACTGCTTCCCACTGTTATCCTTCTCCTTTATGCTAAGGGATATATAAGGCCCGAACGCGAAACATCATTCTACCATTTTAGGCCGGTGTATGCAAGATATTGAGTCCTCAGCTGAATTAAGGAGACGTTGGGCAATTCAGGCGTGAACGATTTTTCACAGACCTCGGAGAATCAGAAATCAATTTCCCCGATATCACGCAAGAAGGTCTTGCTTGACACATACCTTTTTTCCCTTTATCCTCCAGAATATCGTCCGAGGATAGCTATCCTTAGCAGTCTCTGCATTTGGTTCAGGTTCTAATCCTTACCAATACTCAATGTGTTCCCGTTGTTAAGAAACTTGCCTTCCTCTACCTTGCACAACAAGTTTGCAGTCTCGGACAACGACTAACAGGAGAACCAGCTTTTCATCCCCCTTGCACACCCTGTCAGACCGGGAACCCTTGTATCCCGGTCATTTGAACATAAACCCTGATCTTGCACTATGCGGCTACTGCGGAATATGCACGAGAGGGGATAAATGTGTTGTATTTCATGAAGAAGAAAAGGGCCTTTATCCACGTGTCCGCCTTTTTATTATTTCTTTCTATGGCAGGCAGAGTTGATGCAGTAATATATGAGCTTGGAGGCATGGGGCCGAAATCTGTTGGAATGGTGGGATCAGTGGTTGCAACAGCAGATGATCCCATTGACGCTCTTTTTTTCAATCCGGCTGCCATAGACCGGTTAGAAGGAACAAATATCACTGCAGGGGCAGGAATGTTGAGCTTTCCTGTGGAATACAAGAGTCCAGGTGGATATAAAGACAAAAACGATCTAACATCAGTTATCCCCTTTTTCAGTTATACTACTGATAGGTTCTGCCCAGCTCTTATCGGCGTAGGAATCTACAGTAATTTTGGCACTGGTTTCGAATTTGAAAAAGACCCGTCACACGGGGTATACGGCGATCTCAAATCCCTCATCGGAACATTAAGCCTGAACCCCACTGTGGCCTATCGGATAGGCCGGAGATTAGTCCTGGCGGTTCAAGGAAACATAAGTTATGGGAAGGCGGAGATCGATTTTCCAGTGGCAATAAAGGCGCTTAGGACCAAGTCCGATGGACCTGGATTTGGCGTTACGTTTGGGCTCCTTTACAAGCCAATCACTCCAATAAGCATTGGGTTAAAATGGCGAAGTCCTTTGCAGTTCACCTTGAGGGGAGACGCAACGCTCTCAGACAATAAGGATGATCTCAGACTCCATCTATATTACCCTCAAGCAGTATCTATCGGGCTGGGATATATGCCTACTAACAACCTTACTCTGGAACTGGACTACACCTGGTATGACTGGTCCCATTTTCATCATTCTCATTTTTCATATGATACCTGGGATTTTCTTGACGCTCCCGTAAGCGGAGGGATGAAAGATTGTTTCAGGCTGAGTATTGGGGTAGAGTATTGTCTAAGAGACAATATTATACTACGTTCAGGCTATTTATATAACCGCGCAGCTACTCGCGAAGACTGGCTTTCTCCAATAGGGCCTGATGTAACAAATCACGGCCTCGGCTTGGGAGGAGGCATTGAATTGGGAGCCCTTGAAATAGACGCGTCTTTAACCTATGGGTATATCCCGGATGAAAGGGTATCTCCCGCCGAGAGCAGGTCTGGTTTCCCTGGAAAATACACCGGAAGGTTCTGCTATTTTGCAGTAGGAATAACCTGTAAACTGTAAATGGTAAAGGGAAAGGAGTACTTTCTTGTAGAACACCGACCTTTTGACAATAAAACTATCTTGTGTTTGTCAATAAAAGACCTTTGAGTTCCTTGCGGAGTGTGTTTTCCACTTCTGGCAAGTCCTCCCAGTTTTGCATTAAACGCTCAAGGTCGCCTCTGAGCGCACTGTATGCCCGCCATTTCAGACGATGCTCGCGCATGGCATCCAGATCTAATATGGATAACCCGTCTCTCGCAGCGATGAAGTTGGTGGTCTTACAGTCACCATGGCTTATGGAAGCATTGGCGAGCAATTGAAATAGTTCCTTAAATTGTCGTGCCAGAGTTTCTTTGTCGGTTTTCTGTTGCCCATCAGAATGGAATAAACTGCGCAGATCAAGACCGTCTACATACTCCGTGACAAAATACGCCTTGGAGCGAAAAGGCCCCCATCGTTTTTCGACAAATGCAATGGGTTTTGCAGTACGTATTCCCAAGAAGACCAACCGATGAGAGTTACGCCATGATATCCAGGCCCGGCTGGGACGAAAACAACGCCTTATGGCATGCCATGCGCTCTTGATGTTATACCTTTTAATTACAAGGTATTTTCCGTCTATGCACGCCAGCGCAACAGTACTGGTATTGCCTCGCTTAAGCAACCTGCTTTCTTCGATTACCAGGTCCGGATTAATCAGGAAGTCGATCATTCCCTCTTCGTAGAACTTTCTGTCGCAGACCATAAAGCGGCTCCATGATTTGCGGCATACAAATGGTGAGCTTTCACGATAGATCTTTTTTAGATATTTCGTTTTTCTGCGATTCCTCTGACAGCGGACTTCTTTCAACAAACGAAGGCATAAGCCATGGTCTACGGACCACAGCCTCTTTTCAGCATAGGCCTGAAGGGCATTGGGGATCAAACGTTCGAATTGCGGATGAAACTGTGCAAGAAACAGTCCCAGGTTTCTCAGGCTTTTTGTCTGTGATAGCGGTTTTCCAGACTGTCGTGATTCGATTTTGTCACTGTCAATTGTGTAAATATCTTCTCCGGCCAACAAAAAGTTTCCAGGGTGCGGGTCATTCTGTTTAAGGCCTGCTTCATGTTGATCAGCAATTGCGGCTGCAACCCTGCACAGATATTCGCCACGCTCAGCAATACTGTCTGACTGCAACCATACCTCAGCAAAGTCCAGTACAGGGAATATCTGCCGGAAACCTAAAACCGGTGTATTGTCGGGCTCGAGCAGACCTTTAAACAACAAATCGGGTGCTTTTATGTTAGCCTGTTTTAGGGCCTTGGCGCCATTCTCTTCGCGGGCACTATGGCGTTTGGCACATGAGGCATCCAGAAAGAATTTCGCCACCACCTGGTGAGCATTCCATTCACCAAGACACACCAGGCGTTTCCCTGGCAATACGCGCATCACTTGGGTGCAGACCAACTCGGTGAGCTGGCCACTGCATCTCAGGCGTAAATGGAACGGAACCTCAAGAGTGCGTCCTACAGAACGAAGATATTCACTATCTATAAATGGGCCCATGTTTGAAAACCGATAATGCTCGTCGGGATGGACACTAGCTTAGTGTTTCATGGAGTTCGGGAGAGCAATAAATAACGGCAACATTCTTCTTTCCTGTGAATTCCTTGATTTTCTTATAAACTGCAAGATCGGGGAGATACTTTCTTATCTTTGCGGAAACTCTTATAATCAGAAGATCCATCTGGCTTTCAATTGCGGTTTGTTCCATGGCGATGTAGTTGTGATGAATATTTTCATATCCCATATAGTCCCGTTCCCTGCCGGCATAGAATGGTATCCGTGTATCTGTGGTGATTATCTTGGCTTGGCGAAATTCATCCTTACCTGCAATCCATTCGGCGGCAGCGGTTATGACGCCATCCTGCTTAGATAGCCAGTGCGTGCACCTGTAAATAGGTACTAGGGCAAAGGCGATGAAGAATAAAACGCTGAAGAACGCTGGCTTTGAAGACTCCCTCAGAAACATAAACAACCGATCCATCCCTTCACCAACCCAGGGATACAAGAGTAATGCTGGCGCAAGTAAGAATCTATTCTGTATAAAATCCATCTCCAGGAGGACATAATAGACCGCAATAAGGTAGGAGCCGGTCAGGGCAAGCACGAATACGCGAACTCTCGTCAGTGAACCACCCCTTAAGCCGAAGAACAAGGGGACAACAAAGAGGGGAAAAAGGACTTTGACAAAGCTCCAAAGGAGTCCCCATAGATAAACAACTGGCATCATGTGTCGCGCGATTTCGGCAAAATTCTGTCTCCCGCCTGGATACGGTGAGAAGTACTCCATGAATTTCAGCTGTCCATAGATTCTGTGGTAATTCTCAAGAAATCTTAGGTTTAATAAGTTCTGCAGCCTTTGGAAAACTTCGGCGGCTCTATTAAAAGTCATCGCCTCCGGACCCATCGCCACGAATACGCCTGAACAGATGAGAACCGGAAAAGCGATCCACACGAGAGCTCCTTTGAGATAAGCGGCCCTCTTTCGCGACTTCATAATAGTCAGGCAGGCGAGAAACAAAAAGAATAAGGGGAACAAGATTATGCCTTCGATCCTGAACAGGATGGCAACCCAGGAAAAAAAGGCAGCCAAGGAAAAGGACAATAGACTTGTTGATTGAATAGCGCGTTGAGCAAAATAGACTGCCCATGTGAAAAAAAACACAAATGTGGAACCACGGATCACCTCTGCAGAGCATTCATTCGGGAAAGGTGCAAGGGAAAAGGCAAAACACGCCCAGAAGGCGGCCCTGCGGTCGAAAAGGTCCCTGGCCAAAAAATATAGCGGAATTAGTACCAGAACCGAGGCCGCAATGGATACAAACCTGGCCGCTATAACCCAATGAGGAACAAAGCAATGCACAAGTGCTATCAGCATGGAATAAAAGGGCATAGGGAAAATGGCCAGACCCTCCCTAAAATGCCCGGAGGCAAATTGCTGAGCTGCTGAAATGTAAAGCACTCCGTCGGAGTTTATGACCTCTGTAAAAAGAGCGATTGAGACTTTCAACATGAGTGAAAGGCAAAGGATACAAGGTAATGCTCCTTTGCCTTCAGACCATTTGTACAGATTCTTTAACACAACAGTCATTTCAATATTTGTGTAATCCCTGTAATGCATGCATCGGGTCTCTTTGTCAGGAAGGCTACGTTGGAAAAACTGATTGCAGCCGGCGATGTCTTGGTGATTGCGGGAGTAATCAGTACCCGCACGAAACCCCGGGCTTTTACGGACTGGCACTTAAACCTAGGCCACGCCTTTTTCTTTCTCGGCGACGTTTCCGTCTGGATAGGTCTTCGGGGTATAGATACGGGTAGTGACGTTTCCATCGTTTGTGAAACCATAACCACTGTTCAGGGTACTCTCTGACAGCTTTTTCAATAGCATATGTCATAATCTGGGTATTTGCCTGGAGATCGGCCTGGGGGTCGTGTGTTTTTTGCAGCATTAGAGGCGGTTCCACAATCAGAGTGAGTCTGGAGTCTGTTTGCCTTACACAGAAGGCCGGCAGGACCGGGCTATCATATCTCCTGGCCAGCAGGGCCGCGACAGGAGTGGCGATGACGGTCCGATCAAGAAAAATGACTTCTGCCCCTTCCGATCGTCTGGTTTCCTGGTCAATCAATATCCCCAGCGCTCCACCTTCACGCAGAGTCCGAGCCATTCCGGGTAAGGCGCCTTTTTTGTCCAGGATCATATTCCCGAAACGAGTGCGGCGCCCCAGAATCCAACGATCAAGAGTCTTGGGGTGAAGCTGCTTAGCCACGGATACAATAGGCTTTTGAAGATAGCAGGAAGTGAAGAGAGGCGCCATTTCCCAATTCCCCAGATGGGCAGATATCAAGATAACCCCATTAGGGTGTCTCGTGGCATTAAGTAGATTTTCTTCTCCCCTGATCCGGACCCTGCGGAGTATATCCTCCCTTGAATAATGCGTCATTTGACAGATTTCAAGGAAGGTTACACCCATATTCTGAAAAACGCGATTGGAGAGTTTCAGGACACGCTCCTCAGACCACTCAGGATGGATGAATTGCAGATTGCGCCTCACGATGCGTCGGTGACGTGCATCCACGACATATGCCAGCATCCCCAACAGCCTGCCGACATCAATGACATGCCTTTTTGGCACGCCAGCGAACAAGGTCGCCAATGGGCCGATGAACCCATGTGATTCTTGAAACATTTGTGAGCCCTTAACTTTTTCCACCTGATATTAGCGTTCTATGTTTGGCCGCCCTCAATGCATTCTGATTATCTATGCGGCTGAATCGTGCACTCCTTTATCGTACTGAATATCATACAGCTCTCGAAAACGCCCGCCATAAGCCAATAATTCCTTGAGTGTCCCGGATTCCACGATCCTGCCTCCCTCCAAGACGTGAATAAGATTGGCTTTCATGATGGTGCTCAGTCTGTGGGCAACAACCAGAATAGTAGGTCCGCCGTGCAGTTTTTCTATAGCCTCGCCCACAAGCCTTTCACTTTCGGCATCAAGGGAAGATGCCGCTTCGTCTAATATCAGAATGGCCGGGTCAATCA
>JAXHTA010000126.1:0-9233 GCA_034190285.1 Thermodesulfobacteriota bacterium
CCTGGGTATTGCCCTGATGAACAAAAACTACTTCGTGAGCGACACAAACTATGGTTGGGGCCCTAGCAGCATCGGTGATTACACTGACATCGGTCACTGGTGGATCTGGTTTTGCGGTCCGAACAGCACAGCCTTGCTGAGTGCATTGTACAGTGAAAGCGGTCGGAGAGGAGCTTATTCCCGTCTTGCCGCAGACCCGGGCGGGGAGAACGAAATCATCATGTTCAAATCTTGCTTCCCCAACTCCCACCTCGGAGGGAGCCCCGAAGCTCCGCCTACTACAGGCAATAACCCCTTGAGGGGGCAGGACTCTGGGTCAGTTCACATGACCGTGGGCAATGCCAAGGGAATCTATAACGATATTCTGGCCTATTTTGCTACCAGGCAGGACAAATTGTTTATTGCCATAACCGCGCCTCCACTCGTTGCAAATGATACCGACCCTTCGCATGCAGCTGATGCGCGAGCATTCAATGACTGGCTTGTAAATGACTGGTTAAAGACATATCCCAACAACAATGTTGCCGTATTTGATTTCTATAATATCCTGACCAGCAACGGAGGCAATTTCTATACTAACGATGTAGGATCAGAAACCGGCAACCACCACAGGTGGTGGAACGGGGCCGTCCAACACATCCAGACCGTGAATTACAACATGGCAGCTTACGCCTCCGACCAATGGGATAGCCACCCCACTGCGGCCGGCAACCAAAAGGCCACTTCGGAATATCCGGATATTCTGAACTACTACTACCAGCGCTGGAAGGGAACGCCCGTTTCAGGTCCCACTGCCAACACCGGAGCAGCCACTCTTGTGACTTCTGATTCCGCCACATTAAACGGCACAGTCAATCCAAACGGAATCAGCGCCACGTACTACTTTGAGTACGGGTCAACTACAAGTTATGGGTCCACCACAACGAGTGTGAGTGCCGGTTCCGGCACAGGTGATGTCTCAGTAAGCGAAACGGTGACCGGCCTTAGCGAAAATACGACCTACCATTATCGGATTACCGCTGCAAACAGCGAGGGTACAAGCTATGGAAACGACCAAGCCTTTACCACCCAGGGCGGCGGCTTATGGTCGGAAGCTACTGATCTCGAAGACGGCTGGAAATATCTTGATTGGTTTGGCTACTTCTGGGTTGACGAGACCTCGCCATGGATCTACCACAATGAACACGGCTGGGCATATGCCTATGGCGAAGATACAGCGTCGGTTTTTTTCTGGGTGCTTGACACGGCTGCATGGGTGTGGACGTCCGATTTGTACTACCCAATCATCTATAATTACGCCAATTCAGCATGGGAGACCTGGGACTGATCAGGGTCATTTAGTTCCGGAGGCAAAGCCTCTGAAACAAACCGTTTAGAGGAGGCAAAAAAGACATGAAAATAGCAACATTTCCAAAGTGGTGCCTCATCAGCGGGTGCTTTTTCTTGATTCTTGACACTGTCCTGATGTACGCGGGCATAGAAAATCCCCTGGGATTTCCCCTTCCCTGCCCGATTACCCTGGACATCCTGGCAATCGGAGGAATTGCGTTTGCCATCAAGCCGTTCAAGAATTAAGCAAAGACGCCAAGAAGATCCCGCCCTTGCCAGGGCGGGATCTTCTTGGCAGGCCCATTTTCAATGCCGCCTGTTACAATCCTAATTCTGCAAGGTCCGGCCCTAGATATTCACGTTCGTTTTCACCCAGACATCCCAGAGAGAGACAGATCAGTGTCCAGAGGTGGACCGTATGGTAACCCGCTTCATAGTGTTCTGAAAGATCGTGGATCTGGGCATGGCAGTTATGGCATGGGGTGATGCAATAATCGGCCCCGGTAGCCTTGATCTGGGTTAGTTTAAGCCTTCCGTACTCGTGCCGTGCCTCGGTGTAACCCGACTGCAGGTAACCCCCACCGCCGCCGCAGCAATAATTGTTGGACCTGTTGGGGGTCATGTCCACAAAGTTTTCCTCCCCAACAACGGCGCTGACCACAAAGCGGAGATCTTCGGCCACGGGATCGCCAAAAGACTTTCGGACGAGCTGGCAAGGATCCTGCACCGTGAAGCTTACCTTCAACTCCTTGTTCCAGTCGGAATTTACCTTGAGCTTGCCCTCACGGATCCATTGGGCATAAAGCTGAATAATGCTCTGGATCTCAAAATTATGAGGAATATTGAATTTTTTCAGTCCGGCCCGGACTGCAAAGAGCTCATGTCCTCATTCCGTGTTGAGCCAGACTTTACACCCCAGGTCATCCACGGCCTTGGCCTTTACCCTGACAATATGTTCCCAGGCCTCCCAATCCTGCAAGAACATGCAGTAATTCTCCGCGGCCCAGCCCTTTGTGCCGTAGGTCCAGTCTGCGCCGGCCAGGTGGAGTATCTTCCAGAGCGGGACCATCTCATCAGGCTCGGTCACTGGTTCTCTGGAGTTCTGGTTAAGGAAATAATATGCCCCTTGTTTATTTATTGGGGCCTGCAGGGCCTCCCAGCCGGGCTGGTCCTCCCGCACCTCTTCAAGCACGTCCTCCACAACAAACTGAAAGTCCTCCTCAGATGTCCCCATGGCGCTGCATGTATCGTGTTTGAGTGCCATCTCGCACGAACCAAGGATACCTTTGGGTCGTTCTTCCCTGGGCCAGCTCTGGCGGGCCAACCCAACCATCTGGGGGATGTCCACTTTCATGGGACAGGCATAAATACAGCGCTGACACATGCTGCACATCCATACCCAGGGAGTTGTCGTTACTTCCTCGTCAAGGCCAAGGGCGACCATCCTTACAAATTTCCTCGGGTCCATGTTTTCAAGACCGGTTGCCGGACATCCGGCCGCGCAGGTCCCACAGGTAAGGCAGAGGTCCAAATTTCCTTCAGGCAATATCTCCTTAACTTTCTTTCTAAATTCGGCCTTCTGTTCGCTCAGATTTATAGCTTCATCTGCCATAGGCATTTCCTCCCAGCATTCTCAATAGAGGTTTCAAATAACTGACCTTGCGCCCATCCACACATTAAAACCCGGGGTTTTTGGTTCAGCTCACAAGAGACGACCCTGCTCCGGCGGGATATACCGCGCGCGAATACACTGAGTATTTCAAGGCTCAAGATTTGAGTCTGACGCAGTTTTGGACGAGAGAGGCAGTTTTCGTTTGGGAATATTTAGCCTGTTTAGAACCAAAAGTCAATCGCTAAACGAGCATTGAGCCTTTCTTGAGCCAGTCTGCGAAGAATCCCAAACATGTGATTGTAGCGGTCATTTGCACTTGACACAAAAGGCGCGTTCTCCTAAATTCCTTTTGAAAATAACCAGGATACTGTTTTGACCCACACATCTTCAATCAGCAATTTTATGAGGAATCACCGCAAGAAGACCACGGTTTGCACATCCAATTGCTTGAAATTTTAGACCTTTTTCTCTTCACCGGCCCCTGCGCCCTGTGAACGGCTACAGATAAAGACCTCCTGTCGTCCCCCATATTCACACGGGGACGGCTTGACCTTATAAAACGGCAAGGGAATATTCTTGTCCCCCGCAAATAAAATCTCAAGTAGTATTATTGAAACACACGACCTGACAAAGGTTTACAGGAAAGGGCAAGAGGAAATACTAGCCCTTGCGGGCATAGATCTCACCATAGTACAGGGCGAATTCGTTAGTATTGTCGGTCCATCCGGCTCAGGCAAGACTACGCTTCTCAATCTAATAGGGTGTCTCGATACCCCTACTTCAGGATCAGTCAAGATTGACGGAAAGCGCCCCGCAAATCTAACTGAAAATCAATTGAGGAATATAAGGCGGAACTCCTTAGGGTTCGTTTTCCAGCATTTTTCACTTATCCCTTCCCTTACGGTGCGGGAAAACATGGAATTGCCTCTGCTGTTCGGCAAGAAGAAAGTTGACGAAACCCGGGTTATGAGGGTTCTACAGTCAATTGAGCTTGCCGGTAGAGAAAATCATCTTCCCCAGGAATTGAGTTCCGGGGAGATGCAAAGAGTGGCTATAGGCAGGGCCATTATGAATAGACCGAGAATCGTACTTGCAGACGAGCCCACCGGAAACCTGGACTCCATTACCGCCACTTCTATCATTAAATTGTTTGCGGATCTGAATCAAGAAGGGGTGACTGTAGTTGTGGTCACCCATAACATGGAACTTGCCGAAAATACGAACAGGATTATCCACATGAAAGATGGAAAGATATTTTCACCCTGACTCCTGGCTCCCGTATTCTCAATTCCCGATAACATGCGCAGCTTGCCAAGGAGTGGTTCATCGAACATGGTCCCTATAATTTATTGTTATTTTGTTGCCGTTTTGATCTTGTTCTCCGGGAATATGTCCTGGGCTGCAATGGGTTGTACCTTGAGAAACCCGGACAGGGACATTAGAAGGCTTTTCCCAACATACACAGGATACCGGACGAGCTTTATTACTGTAAAGGAGATGGGTGGGATGAGGCTCTTTAAGGAAATTGAACGTAGACTCGGGGATAGGCTTGAGCCAGTTTACGAGAACATGGACGTACCCTATGCCTTTTATACCGTTTTGCAGGGAAAGCAAATTATTGGACATGTACACGGGGTCAATCAAAAAGGAGAATTCGGCGGCATGCAGCTTATCCTAGCAACGGACCAACAAGGAAAGATCCTCCATTTCTATTATCAAAGTCTCACGGGTCCGGATCGCAGATTATTCAGGAACAAGGAATTTACAGAACAATTCAAGGCGCTCACGGTTTATGACTTCCATCAATATGAACCAACTAAAGGTGAGATAACCAACCCTTTGAGCCCTTTAACCCGCGTAAAAAACCCGGGCGCGCGAAACGACATTGATTTTAGGGCTACTTTGAGAGGTCTAAAAAAAAATCTCATAATATTTGACCTGTTATTCTTGAGAGACACAAGGAATTGAATTTGGCCGGAAGTTATTTTCTTTTCGCATACAAAAATATCAAAAGGCGCCCCATACGGACACTGCTGGCCGGGTCTGCAATTGCCATGTCCGTTTCTGCGATGGTCGTCATTCTGGGCATCGGCATAGGCTATCGCAAGGCCTTGACTGCTGAAATAGAAAAAAGCGGGTACCAGGTACTTGTTACGGCAAAGGGTTGTCCTTATGAAGCGGCTACGATAATGCTGAAGGGCGGAGGAGGGCTGAGATATATCAGCGAGGATATCTTTTACAGGATCGCCAAAGACCCGCTGGTCAGTACTATCACCCCTCAGTTAATACACATAGCCCATGATACCGATGAGAACAGACGTATGTTTCTTCTTGGCGTCGAGCTGGAAAGCTTCCTCAAGCTAAAGCCATGGCTGAAATTCAATTCGGGGAAAGGTTTCTCCGGCACTGATGCCGATGAAGTAATAATGGGATACGAAGCAGCAGAACTGGAACAGAGACACGTTGGGGACGAGCTATATTTAAGCGGGATTGAAAAATCCTTTGAGGTGGCGGGAATACTGGAGAGGTCTGGTTCCCAGGAGGACGGAACAGTATTTCTTCCTTTAAGGACCTTACAGAGGATCTCCGGCCACATCAGTAAAGTGACAGGTATGGGGCTGAGGCTGAGGGATGCTGGTCGTTTTCAGGAACTCTTTGAGCGTCTCTATAAAATCCCGGAAATACAGGTAGTCAGTATGGGTAAGGTAAGGGAAAAATTTCTGTTCCTTTTTGGGAGATTAAAGGGACTGCTTATTGCCGTTGGCGTTGTGGCCCTTCTAATATCAATTGTCAGTCTCATAAACACCATGCTCATGTCGGTGTTTGAGCGTACATCTGAAATCGGAGTGATGAAGGCTGTGGGGGCGGGACCATGGGACATCCTGCGACTCATCTGGGCTGAATCGATCCTGATCAGCCTCTTGGGATGGATCATAGGAATTATCTTCACAGCGATCAGTGCAGGTACGGTGACTTGTTTTTTTGCCAGGATTCTCCCCTATGCTCCCAGTGGTAATCTTGTACTTGTACCTTTCCAACTTCTGGCGGCTTCCCTGGCCTCAACGATTATGCTCGGGGTCTTGGCCGGAACATACCCTGCCTTGAGGGCCTCTCTTATGAGGCCTGCTCAGGCAATTAGGAGGTCGGCGCAATGATCATGTCAAAAGGGTTGGCGCCAATGAACCAGGCTCTGATAATCCTGGTACTGGTCGGTATGTACTTGCTCTTGTTTGCAGATTCAGCCAGAGGTGATGGAATGGAGCTGGAAGGTCTTGGCGCCAGGGCGATAAGCATGGGTGGAGCCTTCATTGGATTGGCCGATGATTCATCCGCTATCTATTGGAATCCGGCCGGTCTGGCCTGGCTCAAGGGTAGCAGGGTTGATTTTGGCGTTTATTCCATGAGCAGTTATCTGGTGGACAGGACTTCAATGTCCAATGTCCCGCTGGACGAAATGCATCCAAGTAAAGGGGATTCTTTCGTCAAAATATATCCCAGTGAACCCGACAGATTTGACGATGAACACGAAATCTGGCCATCTGTTGCTACCATCCCCAATATTATCGGCTATAAGAATTACGGTGATTATACGATCGCCGGGGGTCTCTATGCCAATCTAGGATCTTATAGTGACTGGGATGATGAGATGGAAGATCCCGTTACTTCCGCAGATATCATTGGCTCTCACTATTCAATGATAATGATCCTCAATGGAAACCTCTCTGTTGGGAAAAAAATCTCTGACAGACTCTCTTTCGGTCTCGGCGTAGACCTGATCTATGTAAGTTCAAAGGTAGACATAAACAAAGATTATAGAAATTCACTTTTGCCCGTTAGCCCGGACTACGAATTCAGGTTGGAAAGCAACGCCGATGGTTTTGGTTTTCAGGCAATTCTGGGGGGCTTATATAAAATAAGCCCAAAACTAAGCATTGGCGCCGTCTTTAAGACCGGCAGCGAATTCGATCTAAAGGGCAAGACAAGAATAAGACAGAGTTTTTTCCCTGAAAACGGGACGATCGACTTGATCGAAAAAAGCGACCATACGCATAGGTTCGTATATCCCATGGCGTGGGGAGTAGGTTTGGCATACCGGCCCATTAACAGGCTCACACTAACATTTGACTGGGAAATGAAGGACTGGACGAAATTCAGGTGGCCGCAGGCAGACATCGATTACAGGAATGAAGGACTTCTTCTGCAGGATATACACGAAGATCCCGACTGGCGTTCAGCCAACTCATATCACTTCGGGGCGGAGTATCATTATAATGAACGACTGGCCTTAAGGGGCGGCTTCTTCTTTGAGGAATCCGGAATTCCCTCTGATGGAGAGGGCTTTTCCACTGTTTTTGCCGGATATCAGAAATTTACAAACATCGGTCTGGGCTACCGCTGGAATGTATGGAATCTTGACCTGGAAGCGGGAAGAATGTGGGGGAGAACACCCGAGGATACCGGTCATACGTGATATACCACGGCCTTCACCCTGAGCCGTGATCTGGAAAAGGGGAAGGATGTATATTCCCAGTTCGGGGATTCACGAAAAAGAGGGCAGTCGTTTTTTTTCAAAGAGTTGAATATTGCCGCCGAATATTACGGGAGACGACATGAGTTCAAATTCAGAGACATAGATGCGGCCACGTCCATTGGTTTTGAATACCTGAAGATCTTTTCGGGAGATTATGGTGACTGGCTTACGTTCGACCTTCAATTCAGACTGGCTCATACCCACAAGAAAAAACTGCTGCGAAACGCTTATGCAAATTACAATCTCAACTTCGACTTCAACCATAATAAACTCGAGTCCATACTCACTGCTGATATGAATCTGATGCCGGAGATCCACAATGCGTACGCCAATTTCAGATTATCCCCGCTCGGGCATTATCTAAAGATGGGTCACTTTGACGTCCCATTCGGACTTGAGCCTCTACTTGATACGCATCCCACTATTTTGCAGACCCAGGCCACAAAAAACGTTGGATTTAAAAGAGATTGGGGCCTTTCATTGAATGGGCAGTTTCCCTCTTTTGACTATGAATTATCGGCCACTATCGGCTCCGGTGGTGCGACCAAAATATGGAGAAAGGATGGCAGCTATCTCCTGGCGGGAAGAGTCGGAAGCCCTGCGGATACACTTCAATACGGCCTGTCCGTCCTTTATGGAAACGTACTAATGGCCCTTTATGATGACTATCTCTCCGAGGAAACCGTTTCGAGGAAAAGGGTTGGGCTGGACATCCAGTACGAATACAAATCGTACTTATTAAAGGGGGAACTCGCCTGGGGTCAGGATGAGGACCGGGATGTGCTGGGGACCTTCCTGGAACTGGATTATACGCCTCCTTCCCACCAGAGCCTGAGGCTGGAATCCCAGCTGAAGCATTTCATAAATGACCTCGGCGAAAGCAAATCCGACGACACGATCCTCTCGCTGGGAACCTCATATAAGCTGAACGAGGACATTACTTTGAGGTTTGCCTGGAGCCATGACTTCAATCTCATGTGGGGCAGGGAGGATGATGTATTTACTTTGCAGGCGTATTATTATTCCGAGTAGTTCGTCTCCATGTTCTCCCCTCCCTAATAAGCGCTAGAGCCAATTATGGGGTGAACCAAGATATGTCTCCGCAAGTCAGGCAAGGAGACTGTCCCAGTCAATGATCTTGAAGGTTCTGTGCAAGAAGTGATCATCATCGACCGAGTGGAAGGAAAGGTTCGGAAAGATCTCTCTGGCAATGGACTCCACTCCAGCCAGAGGAATAACCTGGTCGGCGCTTCCGTGGTAGACCCAGACCGGTACGGAGACTGTCTTGTTCCTGGAAGGGGTTAATCCCATCATATGGATGGCCGGGGCAAGGAGGATCATTCTTTCCACCCTGGATTCATTTTCAAGGGCAAAAAGGGAGGCCATAAGTCCACCGAAGCTGGACCCGACAAGTCTTATCCCTGACTTATCCGAAAGGATACTATTGAGCGTATCCATTCTTTCATAAAGATCCCCGGTGAAGTGGGGCGTGATCATGTTAGGGTACCTTTCCCGGAAAAAGATCGACTTAGTGCCCTGGTTGCTGCTTTCAAGACCGTGCAAAAATATCCTGACAGTCATCGCCTACCATCAACCTCCAATGTGACCTCATCTGCTGCATACTAATTGATTTCGACAATCTCATATTCCAGTAGCCCGCCCGGCGTCTTGACCTTCACCTCATCACCTTCTTCTTTGCCTATCAGCGCCTGGCCTACAGGGGAAGTCACGGATATCTTACCCCTTTCAGGGTCTGATTCA
>JAXHTA010000127.1:0-9233 GCA_034190285.1 Thermodesulfobacteriota bacterium
AGCACCCCGTGGACGCGGCTTGAAGAAGGCCAAATACCCAGAGCGAACGGTTGATACCCAGTCGGAGCATGAACACCCCGCCGATTAGACTCCCTGCGATGGTGGCCCAGAAACCGAAAAGTTTCACGACAGCACCGATTTCCGTTTTAGAAAATCCTATATCGAGATAGAAAGGCGTTGTCATGGCACTGGCCATTGTGTCGCCAATCTTGTAAAGGAGGACAAAGAGTAATATCCACACGGCGCTACTTCGGTTGAAATACTCCACCAAGGGCTCAAGAACCGCTTCTCTCAGGGTCTTCGGTCTTCCAGCGGCAGCCTCTGGCTCGGGTGCAAAAAGAGTGGTGAGTACCCCGGGGAGCATACAGGCTGCCATTACTATGTAAACATAAGAAAACGGCATATGGTCTGCCATGATCAGGCCTCCGCCGGAAGCCAACAGCATCCCCAACCGGTATCCGTATATATACAAAGAGGCACCGAGCCCCAGTTCCTCATCAGGCAGATCCTCCCTTCGGTAGGCGTCAACAACAATATCCTGAGAGGCACTGAAGAAGGTCACCAAAAACGCTATGAAAGCCACACTCCAAGGGTTATTTCCGGGGTCAGTGAGGCTCAGACCCAGGATGGAAAAGACAAGGGCCACTTGAGCCGCAAGGAGCCAGCCCCTTCTGCGGCCCAAAAAAGGCAGAGTGAAACGATCTAGAAAAGGGGCCCATAGGAATTTCAGGGTATAGGGAAGACCGACCAGGGCCATCATGCCGATCACGGTCAAATCTACAGCTTCTTCTTTCATCCATGCCTGTAATACACTAATTGTAAGAAGAAGAGGGAGACCGCAGGCAAAGCCCATGAGAAGGGCCACCAGCATACGCCCGCTTAAAATTGCGCTAATTATGGATTTCCGGTCCTTGCGCCCCACGGATATCTCACATCCCTTAATCCAGCGCCAAGAACGTGTTCGGGTCCAGTCTGACACTGCTGCCAGGTGGCGTATACTTGTCGTGGTCTTTAAGTAGCCTCAAAAAAATGCCAGATGATCCGGGCTGCAACTGCATAATAATACTGAAGAGGTCATCGAGTTGATGGCATGGATAGGGAATACCTCGTTCATTAACCTCAGTAATGTGGCGGTGGGATAAAGCCGAGAACCATATCTCCACCTCGAATTCTCCGGCTATCTCTTTAAAGTCTTCAAATAGCGGCCTTTCCGTACTTTCAAAATCAACTCCATCGACAATAAGCAAGCTCGGCCTGAATGTGAGGTTTTCTGCCAGGTTTTTGAGATGAGCCCGAAGGCGCTCTATCTCAAAGCTCCGGTTCAAATAGGCAAGAATCATTCTATCTTTTTCAATGAGCAGCCGGTTCTCATAGTCATCAGTAAGGCCAAGGGCCTTCACGAGATCATAGTAGATGACGTTGTAGTAGGAGGTTACCTTTTCAGGCCCTTCTTCAAGAGAAATATGTACCAGTTTTTCATTACGTAAGATCTTGTCAAAAGCGATATGAATGAGGCATGCGGTTTTTCCTACCCCTGCTCGAGCCATCAGAACCCCTAGGTTTCCACGCCCCAACTCTTTTTTAGAAGACCACTCCAGGATCTTCAGCGGGCCGACTGAACTAAGTTCTTTCATCATTATCCTCCTCCCTGTGACTTCTCCCTGAGGCCTTTTTTCAGGTCTTCCGCCAAGGATTCAGGGACCTTCGAATACCTTACGAACTCCATTGTAAACTCCGCTTTCCCTTGAGTCAGGGATCTTAGAACAGTTGCGTAGCCGAACATCTCCGAAAGCGGTACTTCAGCCTCAATGGTTGTGAATATTCCGTCTTCTGTAGAACTCATAATGAGCCCTCTTCTCTGATTGATGGATGACATTACATTACCCTGAAACTCAGAAGGACCCTCGATAGACACCTTCATTATGGGCTCAAGAATAACCGGTTTGGCCTTGAAGTAGGCCTGCTGGAAGGCCCCGATGGCAGCAAAGGTAAAGGCCCTCTCTGACGAATCCACGCTGTGAGCCTTACCATCGTTCACTGCAATCCTCACACCAACTACAGGAAATCCAATCAACCGCCCCTTTTTGAGGCAGGATTGGAAACCTTTATCCACAGCGGGTATGAACTCGGTAGGTATCGCTCCCCCTTTAACTTCATTGACGAATTCGTAGCCCCCTTCCATGAAAGGCGACATATCCCCGGCCACGCGCCCAAACTGGCCAGCACCTCCCGTCTGTTTCTTGTGGGTGTAATCAAAAGATGCTCTGCAAGTGATTGTCTCGCGGTATGCCACCTGAGGCGCCCCTGTGATTACCTCTGCATTAAACTCCCTTTTCATTCTCTCTACATAAACATCCAGGTGTAGTTCCCCCATCCCTGATATGATAGTCTCGGCTGATTCCTTGTCAACGTAAGCCCTGAAGGTTGGATCCTCCCTTGTGAATCGGTTCAAGGCCTTGGACATGCTGTCTTGAGACTTGCGGTCCTTAGGCGTAATAGCCATAGAAATGACTGGTTCCGGTACGAACATGGAAGACATGCTATATTTCAGACTTCCATCCGTGAATGTATCACCAGAATGACATTCCACACCGAACAGGGCAACAATATCTCCAGCACTGGCACTGGAAATGTCTTCCATTTCGTCCGCATGCATCCTTATGAGCCTTCCCACCCTGACCTTCTTCCTTGTCCGCGGGATAAGTAGATCGTCCCCTTTATCAACGGAACCCTGATATATTCTCAGGTAGGTCAACTGTCCGTAGGGCGTAACCTCCAGCTTGAAGGCCAGGGCCACCAATGACATCTCTGGATTAGTCTCAAGGTGTATTTCTTGCTCATCACGATCCAGATCAAGGGCTACATTCTCTATCTCTGATGGAGCGGGAAGGTACCTGTTCACTCCATCCAGGACTGGCTGAACGCCGATATTTTTGTAGGCAGATCCTACATAGACAGGGGTTAGCAGTCTTGAAAGAGCGCCTTTCCTGACTGCGTTGTGGATCAGCTCATCGCTAACCCTGTCTTCAAGGATCGCCTCCATAAGGTCATCTGAACACAAGGAAGCAGCGTCCAGTAATTCTTCTCTCTTTGCCTTGGCTTCATCGAGTATCTCTGCAGGAATATCTTCCTGCCAGATTTCATCACCATTAGGCCCTCTAAAATAAAGGGCCTTCATGGAAACCAGGTCTACCACACCGGAGAAGTGGCTTTCCAGGCCTATGGGAATCTGCATAAGGACAGGGTTATGATTCAATTTCCGTCGTAGCTGTTCCACAACTCTGTTGGGATCAGCCCCCAAGCGATCACATTTGTTTATGAAAGCTATCCTCGGAACCTTATATCTATTCATCTGCCGGTCCACTGTTATGGACTGTGACTGGACGCCTCCAACAGAGCAGAGTATCAGTATGGCTCCGTCCATAACTCTTAAGGCTCGTTCCACCTCAATTGTAAAATCAACATGTCCCGGAGTATCGATGATATTTATCCTGTGCCCTTTCCATTGACAGTGGGTTGCTGCAGATGTGATAGTAATTCCCCGCTCTCTTTCGAGTTCCATAGAATCCATCTTTGCGCCCAATCCATCTTTTCCCTTAACCTCGTGAATGGCAATTATGCGCCTGGTGTAATACAAAATTCTCTCCGTGAGGGTGGTCTTACCCGAATCAATATGGGCACTGATGCCTACGTTTCTCAGCTTCTCAATTTCATTAACCATTGAATATTCTCTCATATGCTGTCTTCTCCGCGCCTCTTGTAGCCAAACGTTGGGGTTAACCTTAACATTCATAAAATTTGAGTTCAAAACGCTTGAGGTTAGGTCAGCAAGGGACGTCAGGATGTTTTCAGGGGTGAAAGCGTATTAGGCAATCCTGAAAATAGCATAACGTTTCTTGATGGCCTGATATAAAGCGAGCGTAGCGTTTCTGGGCCAAAGATTTATGCAACGTTGGGGTTAAGTCTTAGTCAAATGGTAGCGGGCAATTGGAACAACGCTACTGACAATCTTCCTGCGAAGTGAAATAGTATTGATCGGCGTATATCGTGCCAACTTCTCAAGTTCCGCTAATTTGCCCCTGAGTTCTTCACCCCTGAAGATAGCAGCAAAAATGTGTCTTGCCATAATGAGCAACTTCGGGAATGAATCGCTGATATAGACTTGCGCGGCGGCGATATGTATGTCTGATCTTTCTTTGCCCTCCTTTTGCATCTTTTTCAAGGTCCTCAAAAGGGCGCTCTCCATCGCAAAAATCTCAATGATGATATCAGCTATAAGGGCCGCTATCTCCTGTTCTCGTCCAATTCTTTCCCCGTATTCATGGATAGCGGCGGCAAAGCTCTGAAGACATATTCTCTTCGCAGCGCCAACCATTTCACATTCCTGTCTCAGGGTCTTCTCTTCTCCAATTGCCTCTGCCACGCGGCCAGGAACGTCTGCGTTTATTTCTCTGATCGAATCGGCAAGGGGAAACTTACCCATTTCTATATCCTTCACAAGTGCATCCACAATGAAAAGGCGATTAATCTCATTGGTGCCTTCCCAAATGCGGTTGATTCTCGAATCCCTGTAAGCGCTCTCCGCAGGGTTCTCGCCGATATAACCATAACCACCCATAATCTGAACGCACTCGTCTGCCACATAATCAAGCATCTCTGAACTAAAGACCTTGCTGATGGAACACTCCAATGCATATCTTCTCAAGATCTTATGTGCCTTCTGACGGGCACCTTCATCAGAAGGATCGATTTCCTCCAAGCCGATATCAAGAAGGCCTGCACTACGATAGGCCATACTCTCACTGACATAGGTCCTAATAACCATTTCAGCAATCTTATGTCTTATCAGGCCAAATTCACAGATAGGTTTTCCGAACTGAATCCTGTTCTTGGCATATCTTATGCCCTCGCCAATGAGGAACTTGGCTAAGCCAACCGAAAATGGAGCTAACTTGAGTCTACTCGCGCTTAATGTGTTAAAAGCAACAACATGACCACGACCAACCTCACCCAGGACATTTTCTACCGGCACTTTCACATCTCTGAAGATAACGGCCCTGGTGGAAGTGCCGTGCATTCCCATCTTCTTTTCTTCCTGATCCACCGATATCCCATCCCATTTTCGCTCTACAATAAAGCTGGTGAACTTTGTTCCATCAACCTGAGCAAACGTAATAAAGAGATCGGCAAAACCGGCATTGCTGATAAACTGTTTCTGGCCATTCAATATATAGTGTTTCCCATCCCCCGATGTGTCAGCTGTGGTCTTTGCCGCGAGCGCATCAGAACCGCTATCTGCCTCCGTCAAGGCAAATGCTCCAATCATCTCGCCGGTGGCTAGTTTAGGGAGATATCTTTCCTTCTGTTCCTGGCTTCCGTGAAATACAATAGGAAGACTTCCTATACCTGTGTGTACCGAATAGGCTATCCAGAACCCGGTTATTCCCTGACCGATCCTCTCGGCGACCAAGATCGAGGTTGCCTTGGATAGTTCTGATCCTCCATAGTCCTCCGGCATATCCGTAGAGAGAAAGCCGAGCTGTCCCGCCTTTTTTAACAGGCTCTTCACTAATTCAGGATTAAGCTCCGCTAGTTCCTCGCTTCTCCGGACAAGCTCTCCCAAACCGAATTCTTCGGCCGACTTGCCTATTAGTTGCTGTTCCTTAGTGAAATCTTCAGGTGTGAACACTTGCTCCGGTAAGGCATCTGCAATTAAGAACTCTCCCACATTGGAAGATTCTCCCTCAGACATCATAGCTCCTTTCTTTCTTACAGGTCCTTTCAAGCCCACCCTGCCCCACACCCCTTCAGAATATATGAAAATACCCTTATCAGGGTTTTACAATAATAGGTCTTTGAATCAGCCTCCGGCTCAGCCTACAAGCTTTTCAGGTTGATCTGCAAGTGCTTTGTGTCCTATTCAAGGGGACAAGATAGAGTTTTTGTTATATTATAGGTCGTAATACTTTATCCCTTGAAACAAGCATTAGCTGGTTACTCATCCGTGTGGGTCTCTTTTGGCTGAGCCGCATATACTATCCACGTGTTATTGAAAGGCATATGGTCACGGTATCCAGCGCAGAACAGCCCCACATAAGACAGCCTTTCCAAGGACGGTAAACTGTCCTGCCT
Source organism: Thermodesulfobacteriota bacterium (assembly GCA_034190285.1). GTDB lineage: Bacteria > Desulfobacterota > DSM-4660 > Desulfatiglandales > Desulfatiglandaceae > JAXHTA01. The sequence continues at coordinate 6,133 of JAXHTA010000127.1, forward strand.
AAGCCAAACCTCTATTTATAGCCCAGGGGGCGTGCCACGAGCTACAAAATTTGTGATGCGCCTTTGCCAAGAAAGACCCACACGGATCAAAGCGCCTTGTTTTCAAAAGGCTAAATTCTTACAAGCATTTTGAAGTCAACTTTTATGCAACGTTAGGGTCTATTTTTTAGTTGAAAAATCAGTAAAACTCTATTAGTTAATATTTGAGAAAGAGGTGAGCTTCTTAAATGGGCCTGTATCTTAAACCATTTTAAGTGTTGTCGGGATTTTAACTAAATCATGAATCAGTTCAAACTACAAGGGGGTAACTATCAATGAAGGCATTAAAGAGAGATCTGCAATCCGTAATAAAGAGTCTCAAGTCTCTTACACAGAAAACTGAAAAAATAGCTAAGCTGCTGGATAAGCTTGAGAAAACAAAGCCTGTTAAGCCGGCGTCAAAAGGCATGACTAAGGCCGCTAAAAAGACTGCTGCAAAAAGAGGAGCAAATGTAACCGCGATTGACACTGTTATGGATGTAATAAAGAGGAGCAAGAAAGGCGTCAATACCGCTACGTTGAGTGACAAGACAGGCTTCGAGAACAGGAAAATATGGAGTATCATTATCAGGTTGAAGAAACAGGGCAAAATCAAGAGTGAAGGTAAAGGTGTATATATTAAAGCCTGATCCCCTTCACCCACACAGTGTTGAGACAGGTTTTTTCAAATGGACAATAAAGAGCAGCGATTCATCGGCCAGTTGTCGACTTCCCGCCATGAAGGCATGGACAGCAGGAGGATTTCAGCAGCATAGGTGAGCCATTCTCGGAAAGCGGACGTAAGGGTCTCTGTTTTCTTGTCAGGTCTCGCAGACTGTTTGGCGAACCTAAGAGTTCCTTGTGCTGTGATCAGGATTCTCTAATGATACACCCGGGCAGAACGGAAGATCAGAGATCGCGAACGGTTGAGGCAGGAGCACGAGTTCTGCCAAACATCTTGCAGGGCTCAGATTTGTCAACAAACGCTTGAGATCAGGAAGAAATGGATTCGCTCAACAGCCTGTTGGACCTGACCCTTTCAAGACTTACAGTCTACCACTAATCTCCATGATACTTGAACGAGACGTTAACTCTTGCTCGGTAAGTAGTTACTTTGCCATCTTCCAATGCCATGTCCAGCTTTACAATCTCTGCGACTCTTAGGTCTTTCAGAGTCCTTCCTGCGAGTTCGACTGCGCTTTTTGCGGCGTCTTCCCAGGAAATTTCACTTGTTCCCACTAACTCAATGATCTTGTAAGTGCTATTGGCCATCCAAATCACCTCCTGACCTAAAAGTTCAAATGATCAAACTACAACCACCAACAGTGCGTGCTTCACTTCACCTCCTTTCTCATAGACTGTCCCATATTTCGAGTGAGAACTCCAGGTAATCCTCGTTTCAGAAGATGACTTTTTTCCGGAGGTTGAAACTCACTACAACAAAAAAGCAACTGTCCGTGCTTTTTGGGATACTGAATTTTCAGGAATGATGGTATTCTAACAGCTCTGTTTGATTCGAACTGACAAATATAAAGCTATATTTTTACATACTGAAGTATATATCGTAAATGTCAATTGGTGTCCATTCAGAAATGGCCCTTTTTCATAAGTCCCGGGGGCGGTCTGCAGAATTCCTTAAGAATATCCAGCTAATGCATTACTCGTACGGATCAATTCAACTTATTCTGGGTATTGGCAGATGGTGGATGTTATAGAGAGGAGGGGAGGTTTTAGTGTCAACATATGCTTCAATACAGTTCGGAGGCACCAGAGACCCGAAGGAATTAATGAATGTGGCTCTGGGCCGGGAAAAGGCTGATTTGGCCATCGTTAACGGCACACTGCTTAATGTGTATACGGGAGAACTTCTGGATCGAATGTCGGTGGGCGTCAAGGGAGAATGGATAGCCTATGTAGGAAATGACCCGAACGACATGATCGGACCGGAGACAGTTGTCTTGGATATTAACGGCAAAACGATCATTCCAGGCCTGATTGATGGACACACACATCTTGCCTGGCTGTTCAATGTAAGCGAGTTCTTGAAATACGCCATGAAAGGCGGCACAACCACAATTATTACTGAGAGCCTGGAGACCTTCCCGGTGGGAGGATACACGGGAGTCATCGATTTTCTGGATTCTCTTAGTAATCAGCCCATCAAGTTCTTCGCCACTATTACCGCTATGGTTTCCGTTAGTCGAACTGCCCGGGGTATTTCCGAAGAGATGCTTAATAAGCTATTGGCTCGAGATGATGTCATAGGGTTAGGCGAATCTTACTGGCAGGCCGTCCTTCAGGAACCTGACCGAATGCTTCCTATCTTTAAGAAGACACTCCATTCCGGGAAAGTCCTGGAAGGACATTCTGCCGGGGCCAGAGGAAAGAAACTTATTGCATATGTCGCCTCTGGTATCTCCTCTTGCCATGAACCGACAAATGCCGAAGAGGTTCTCGAAAGATTGAGACTGGGGCTCCATGTGATGATAAGAGAAGGGAGTGTAAGGAGAGACCTTGAGGCAATTTCTGCAATAAGAGACGCCGGTGTGAATTTGAGGCGGCTGACCCTGTCCACAGATGCTGTGGATCCGAGCGATTTGATGCAAAAGGGCTACATGGAATTTGTCGTCCAGAAGGCTATTGATTGTGGGTTTGATCCAATTACCGCCGTTCAGATGGCCACCTTGAACGTGGCAGAGCATTTTTCTCTGGACGGCCTGATCGGCGGGATTGCTCCGGGCAAGTATGCCGACCTGGCAATTATCCCGGATCCCGGAACCATCGACGCTCAATATGTTGTTAGTAAAGGTCAGGTCATTGTCCGCGAGGGAAATCTTCTGATATCCCCCCGCCGGCATGTCTTTTCAGAAGAAAGCCTGAATAGCGTTCGCCTGCCGAGAGCGCTGGAACCGTCTGATTTTTCCATTCGGGTAACGGGTCCCTCAAAACAGGCCCGGGTCAGAATAATACATCAGGTAACAGATCTGGTTACCGCAGAGCTGACGATGGATATCCCTGTTGTTCAGGGCGAAATCCTAGCAGATGTTGATCGAGATATATTGAAGGTCGCTGCCATAGACAGG
>JAXHTA010000128.1:0-9208 GCA_034190285.1 Thermodesulfobacteriota bacterium
GAATGAAAAAATGAGCGAAGAGACTACTTATACAATCACGGATCATTTCCGCGTATTGGTTAGCGTTTCACTTTGTGTCCGCTGTTCTCAAGATCCCAGGTGTTGTCCGTGACACCACGGTTTTTCAGCTCAACCTTTTTTACCCGATGCGTCCCAGTCTTCGGCAACTCATCCATGAATTCAATATACCTTGGAACCATAAAGTAGGCCATTCGTTTTTCGCACCATTTCACAACATCCAAGGGCTCCAATTCTTTTGTAGAATGGGTCACGACAATGGCCATGACGTCATCTTCTCCCAGACCGGATTTGACACCGAAAACAGCGGATTCCAGGACGTCAGGGTGCTTGTTGATGATGTTTTCAACCTCCCATGAAGAGATATTCTCGCCTCTCCGACGCATGAAGTCGTTTTTTCGATCAGCAAAATAAAAGTATCCTTCGGAATCATAAAAGACATAATCTCCGCTTTTTACCCATCCGTCCTCAGTCTTATTAAGTGTGGCATCTTCGTTTTTGTAATAATGCACAAAGGTTTTCAGCTTTCTCAACTCAGGGTCCTTTGGGCGCAATAAGAGTTCTCCCACATTGTCCGGCCCCACTTCATTCCCTTCGTCGTCTACCACTTTGGCCTCACAAGAAGGCAGGGGTTTCCCGATGGAGCCAACCCGTCCATCGACATTGAGCATCCCCCCAACACCATCCGCCGAACCATAGCCTTCGATTATCTTCAAATTGAATCGGTCCTCGAATTCCTTCCAGATCTCTTTGGGAGTAGCCGCGGCCACTACCGTGCGAATCGGCTGTTCCTTATCCTCGGGCTTCTCCGGTTGCGAGTGAAGGATGGATATCATTGTTCCCAAAAACGAAGTCCAATTAGCATTATACTGCCTCGCTTCGTCCCAAAATCGGCTGGCACTGAATCTCCTCCCGAGAGCCAGAGAGGCTCCGCTGTTCAAAGCGGGTATTGTGCTGAGATTCTGAGCATTTCCATGGAAAAGAGGCAGGCATGTGTAAATGATGTCTTCAGGTTTATACCAGTTGCCCAATCCTTGCCGATCTTTCCTCGGACCCATTTTAATCAGTACGCCCTTTGGCACCCCCGTAGTTCCGGAGGTATAGAGAATGCGGCCAATGTCATTTTCAGACAAGGTCACCTTTGGCTGGGTCTTGTCATCGGTTATTATTTCTGAAAAATCAATAGTTTTTGTTGGCATTTCAAAGCGATCACCCTCTTCCCCTCTATCAATGATGATTCGCTTCAACTTTTTCAGTTCCGGTCGGATATCATTCAATGTCGACCATACTTGTTGTCCCACGATAATTGTCTCGGCATCGCAATGATCTATAATATATGTCAGCCCCTCGCCTTTCAAAAAAACATTGACCGGCACCATTACAGCGCCCATGGTATTGAGAGCAAACCAGCTCAGGATGTAGTTGGGGCGGTTGTCCATCATTATGCATACGTGATCCCCCTTCTTGACGCCCAGCTGTATTAAACCATTAGCGATTTGGTTACTGAGGTCTCGTATTTCGCGAAAGGAGTATTTCTCGTCGTAGAAATTTAGGAATGTCTTGTCTCCGTATTGTTCAGCACTCTGCTGGATGATATCTCTCATCAACAAGACTTCTGGACCTTTTTGGTTATTGTTTTCTGGCATCATCTTCCTCCTTCACCCAGCATCGTATTCCCTAATCCAATTAGGAGTTAAAAAAAAGAAAATGGTTTACCCGGTTGCAGTAAGCCGTAAGGTCTGATTTACTCTGTTACATCGAAGGTTTGCTTCAATTGTGCAACCGGCGGAAATAATAGATATATCCATGAAAGACCAGGAGGCTTTGTACGTTATAGGTTCATAAGAAGCCGCCCTGAACCCTGGACTCCCTGTTTGTCAATCTATTCTTAGTAGTTTTACCTCTTTCTTGGCTGCCTCCCCTTTCAATAGCCGCTCCACAAACCTAGGTGGAGCGGCTCGGAAGTTAAAGGAAACAGCACTATTCATTATGTCATCAAAGGATCGCGGTATCTACCCGGTTGCCTCTCAGCGCCCACCGCTCAAAGCTTTAAGATCCATTTTATTCATGGGAAATTCCATCATGCTCCATGCTTGAAAACCTCCAGACATGCTCATAACATTTGCGTACCCCATCTTTTTGAGGGTGTGGCCAGCCAACAAGGACCTACCCCCGGTCTTGCAGTAAACGATTATAGGCACGTTTTTCTTAGGAAACTTCGGCTCAGCCATGAATTCCAGGATTCCCCTAGGGATGAGCAAAGCGTTCGGAAGGTAGCCGGTCTTCAGGATTTCGGTCGGCTCTCTCACATCTATTACAACAAGCTCTTCCCCTGAATCTATTTTCTCTTTTGCTTGCAAAATCGTTATTTCAGGGACCACCATCTTGGCGTCTATAACAAAAGCTATTGCTGTCATTTCTCGAGCTTTTTCGGCGCATGCGATGTTCGCGGTGGTGACGAAAGTCACAGTGATGATGGCTGCTGTAAGAACTACTTTAACCTTTGAAAAAAAATGCTTACCCATATTGTATTTCCTCCATCGTATTGAGGTCGGATTCCGTTTGCTTTATGGAACCTGTCTCTCCTACCTCCAACTGAAAAACGTTTTATTATAGAAAAATACCCTCATCCTATCAAAATTGAAATAAACTAGGTAGATAAGTACTCAGACCCGGCAAGAAGATTACAAAAACACAAAGAATAACAAGACACCCAACAAATGGTATGAGCGGCTTTATCATCGATTGACTTGAAGTATTGCTGATACTTGCGGCGGTATACAAACCAATGCAAACAGGAGGTGTCGCAAGTCCAATTGATGCGGCGGAACACAAAACAATACCGAAATGAATAGGGTCTATTCCCAATTGTCTCACTGTTGGAAGCAGCACGGGTATAACGACGAACATCACAATGAATCCGTCAAGAAACATACCCAGGAAAAACATCACGAGCGTACACATCAATAAAAAGATGTATTCTGACAAGTACCCCGAAATGGCCTGAGTCAGAATCTGTGGGATTTGCATCTGGGTGAAAACCATCGTCAAGATCCCCGCTGCGATGGCAATCATAAAGATCATGCCCATCGCCGAAACAGTGGATACAGCCGATTTATAAATATCTTTCCATCCCAGAGTTCTATATACAAAAGCCCCTATAAAAATAGTGTACCAGACCGCGATACCCGCTGCCTCCGTCGGTGTGAACGCGCCGCTGTAAATACCCCCCAAAACGACAATCGGCATGATTGCAAAAGGCAAGGCCTTTTTGAAAGCAGACCATTTCTCCTGTTTGGTGGCTTTTTGCCTTTCCTTCACCGAAGTCCCGGAGAAAAACTGAGCAACTACCGACAGTATGACGATCAATAACAGGCCGGGCAGGATACCCGCCAAAAACATAGCGGTCACCGAGACCTCGGCCAGAAACCCATAGATAATGAATACATTGCTGGGAGGAATCAACATCGCCAGAGTCGAAGAGGCAACCGTCAATGCAGCGCTGATGTTCCTGGGATATCCTTGCTCCTCCATGATGGGAATCATCAGGCCTCCGATTGCTACGATCGCTGCGAGAATGGAACCGGTAATAGCGCCAAAAAACCCGCAGGACAAGATGAGAACCAGAGCTGACCCACCCCGAATCTGCCTTACCAATGAATCAAAAAAATCGATCAAGTATCTTGCGGCTTTGCACTCCAACGCGATATTCCCCGCAAACACGAAGAGAGGAATCGCCAAGAGAGTACTGTTCATAACCATCCCGACCCCCTTTACACCAAACGTGCCCCAGGGTATTTGCAGGGAAAACACACCAATCAAGATCGCTGCGATGCCGAAAGCCACAAATACGGGCGCTCCGGAGGAAAGAAAAAGAAACCCCAGAATCCCTCCACCATACATATCAAAACCTCCCTCTGGCTGTAATTGAACGAAACCTAAACTTTTATGGTTCAGGATCGGATTTCAAAGCAGGTTTAAGGTTGCACAAGAATTTAACAAAGTCTTCGATTGAGTAAACTAGGGCGAAAAACATACCTAGCGGAAATGCAAGCCACACAACCCACTGTGGAAGAATGATGTTGCCGATATACCAACATGTTTCCGATACATAACAACTCCAAGCCAGCAAAATCCCGGAATATAGAAAGCATCCCATGACGGCGAGAATTCCAATATGATTTATGAACTGGATGGACTTGATAACACGTGGAGAAAAAAGTGAATCTATCATTTCTATCCTGATATGGGTTCCTTTTCGCATCCCAACCGCAGAAATGAGCAGGACCAGATATACGAAGAGATATTTGTTGAACTCCTCGTAGTATCCGCTCGAAGCACTGAAAAAATATCGGCTAATCACTTCCAACAAAATAAAACAAGTTATGATGAAAAGACAGATTACCGAGATGTTCTCTAAAATCTTTTCGATAATATGAAGTATTTTATCGGTCATGATTTATATGTCCCTTCATAGTTTTTATTTGGTCACAATTTATTTTTGTTTACAAAGCTACCTGGGTAATTTTATCTTTTATATATAGACCCTAGATAACCAGGTTTTAAAGGCCACTCAACTCCAATGATACCTGATAGGCATCTTTTCCAATCGGCTTGGCGAACTTGGACCATACTTTGGTTTTCTGAATTCGGCGGACTTCCTGCCAATCCGAGTCATTGAATTTGTAGAATTCAATTCCGTACTTTTTCTTCCCGTATTCAATAGCCTCATCATCCATCTGCCTGTCCATCTCCTTAGCGATGGGCCATAATTCCCTTGAGGCTTCCAAAACCTGCTCCCTGATTTCGGCAGGCAGTTTATTCCAAAATTTCACGTTGACGCCGACATTCGTCAGGTTAACGTACCATGGATTCATAAGCGCGAATTTATTAAACTCCATAAACATAAAACGTGCGCTCGGGCAAGTGGCCAATCCTGCATCCGTCATACCCGTTTGAGAGGCCGTGACAGCGTCTTCCATTGTTACGGTCACTGGACTCGCCCCCAGGGCCGCCATACCTGCTCGATTGACGGGATCCAGAGTTCCCACTTTAATGCCTTTGAAATCGGCAATCGTCTCGACTTTCTTTTTGGCACTCCAAAAGCGCCCCGTACCGGCAATGCCATAGGCCGGGAGCACTTTCATATTCATGGTTTTTTCAAACTTTTTATAAACAGGCTCCATTGCCGAGCTTTCCCAGAATTTTTTCTGGGATTCATAATCAGGCCACATAGTAGGAAGCATTGTAGCGAGGAAAACCTTATTCAAAGTTGTATTGCCCATGCTGGTGAGCCATACAAATTCAATTCCTCCGTGCTGCATCGCCTGATAACTTTCATTCTGTCCGTAAAGGCTGCTGGCACCAAAAACCAGTATCTTCAGCTTTCCGTTTGTCTTTGCTTCCACCAGGTCGGCCCATTTTTGCCAGACGCGACCGGCCAGAGTTTGGTTGGGAAAACAATGGGCGAGTTTGGCCTTTATGGGCTTTTCTGCAAACGATGGCGTGAGAAAAAAGCCACCAATAAGGAAACAAGTAGAAACTAATATGACACATGTTTTAGTAATAGCTCTCATTTTAATGCTCCTTGTTTTTGTGGTTGATTTTAATAAATCTTCATCTCGCGACAAATCTATTTTCGGCAACACGGAAAAGCTCTCCAACCGATGGTGGGCCTCTCGGGATAGTATCCCGGGATTGGGTAACATTCCTGTTCAGAAAATATTGTGTCACAACCCCTGTGGTCATCCAGAATCCCTCAAAAAATGATTCTCCACATTTCTCTCTGTTACAGATACTCCTACTCGTCCAGCACTGCCCCCGCCACAGCCTGTCTGTGATCACCCGCACTTCCGAGCATCAATTCCCAGGCCTTGGCGTGTCTGGAGTATATGTGTAAGTTGTGTTCTTCGGTAAAACCGATGGCCCCATGAACTTGATGTGAAATATTCACAATTCTGATGAAAGCGTCACTGCAGCTTGCCTTTGCCATGGCGGCATGCTTCAGGCAGGGGCCTTCACCAGATGCCCTGTCGGCTGCCTGATACGTAAGAATTCGGGACGTTTCGAGCAAAGTCAGCATATCGACACAGTAATGTTGAATAACCTGAAAAGTGCCGATAGGAACACCAAATTGATGCCTTTCCTTGGCATACTGGACTGTCATTTCCAAGACTTTTTCCATCCCGCCGACCATCTTGCCGCAGAGACCCACCACCATTCTGGGCCAGACGTTCAGGATAATGTCTCTGCCTTTTCCTTCCTCACCGACCAGATGATCTGCGGGGATTTCCACCCCGTCAAAAACCATCTCGTACATCTTTTCACCCGAAATGGTCTTTAAAGGATTCAAGGTCACATTCGGCGATTTCGGATCAGCAACAAAAATGCTGCTTTTATTTTCGTCCTCACCGCTTTGCGCAACCACCAATACAGCATCGGCATCTTCGGCATCCGCTACAAATAGCTTCCGCCCCTGCAACAAGTAATTTTTATCCATTTTTGTTGCTTTTGTCAGAAAAGTGGAGGGCATCCAAGATCCCTCTTCTTCAAGAACAGCCGGTGTCACAATGAGTTCCCCTTGGCAAAGTTTCTTCAAGTAGAGCTCTTTCAACCGATCGTCCGCACCCTCGGATAGGATGAGGCCTCCCATAATAATGGAAGAGAAAAAAGGACTAGGCGCCATGACCCTTCCCATTTCCTCCAGAATCGGCATCATGTCTAGGAAAGTACCATCACTCCCGCCGTATTGCTCTCCGAAAAGGAAACCCAGCCATCCTAACTCAGCCATCTTTTTCCAGATTTCGGGATCATACGCAGAGGCACCCGAGATGGTATCTTTCACAGTCGATGGAGGGAATTCATTTTCACAAAATTTCCTTGCAGAATCTTTGAGCATCGTCTGCATCTCATTCCACACAAATTCCATTTATCTATTCTCCTTACTTTTATCTTAACGTCGGAAGTTGAAGTCCTCTCCTGGCAACAATCCCCTTCAATACCTCAACAGTGCCTCCCTGAAGCGTATAGGATCTGCTGTAAAGATAGTTCTCTGGGGCCTCACCATCGAAAGGGGCATAGGGAGATCCAGGCATTAACACACCATAAGGCCCCATAATCCGCGTTGCTGTCTCAGCTAATCTTTGCTTAAACTGTGTGCAGTATGCCTTGCAGAGTGCTGCTTCGCGGCTTGGAATCCGACCTTGATCCAACAACCAAGCAACCTGATAGCAGAGCAATCGACCTGCATTGAAGTCAATTTCCAGCTGCGCAATCTGATCGCGCACCATAGGATCTTTTGAAAGTGGAATCCCGTTTCTCCGATTATCCTTGACGAATTGGATCAATTTCCCATAGAGGGGAAAATTTTGCATAAGACGCTCCAATCCGGCGCGCTCATAGTCCATTTGCTGCATTAACTGAACAAAGCCCCTGTTAACTTCTCCCACCAGGTAGTCTTTTGGGACACGGACATTATCAAGAAAAACCTCATTGAAGTGATGCTCACCCAAAAGATTGAGAGTTGGCCTAACGTCAACACCCGGGCTTTTCATATCAATGATAAACTCACTAAGACCCAAATGCTTCTTGGCCGCTTTGGGGTCGGTCTTAGCCAGACACCAGCCGTAGTCCGAAAGATGGGCCCCGCTGTTCCATACTTTTTGCCCATTTAAGATGTAATCGTCACCGTCTCGTTCGGCTAATGTTCTGGCGGAAACCAAGTCTGAACCTGCTTCCGGTTCGCTGAAAAGCAAACAGAAGGATATATCAGCGTTCAAAATCAATGGTAAGTATTTGTCCTGCTGCTCTTTCGTTCCGGCATGAATGATTGCCGGCCCGACCTGTCGGTCACCCAGAAAATGAGCGCCCAGCGGCGCCTGAACCCTGAGACACTCCTCAACCAGAATGATTCGGTCCAGATAGCTTCGGCCCTGGCCCCCGAATTCTTTAGGCCAGGTCATTCCGACCCAGCCTTTTTCGGACATCTTTTTAGAGAAGCTTTTATTATGTTCAAAAAAGTTATTGCTGCGCGTATTTATCGTTCCCGCTTCCATCTCGGCCTGTAGAAAACTTCTCACTTCCTGCCGAAACTGTTTTTGTTCATCCGTAAGCTCAAAATCCATTAATATCCTCCTGAAAGTAACTACCTGATCAGACTAATAGTCTTCTATTGCGAATATCGTCCCGCGCCCTAATCCTTAATGGGAGACTTCCAGCCGATCTCGTTTCCTGTAAGCTGAAATACACAAATTCCTCATTTTTCATCATTCGAGGCACGGGAAAATCAGGGACCGCCTTGAACATAATGTACTTGTCCCGTAATGAAGCTAGACTCTTCGCTTGCCAAGAATAACGCCAGATTTGCGATATCTTCAGGGCTGCCCATTCGCCGCAAAGGGACCATTGCTACAGCCATTTCCTTGTATTCATCGGAAAAGAGCTCTTGTCCACGGACAGAAGCCATTGTCTTTTCGTCCAAAATATAGTCTGGAACTATGCAGTTTACGTTTATGTTGTGGATTGACAATTCCAGAGACGCCCCCTTGGTAAGGCCTTGAATACCATAGCCGGCCGTAACAAAATTGGTGTGGCCGGATCTGTCCCAAGGAGAAAGATGGGAGCCGATAAGTATGATTTTGCCGTAGTTGTTAGAGGTCATGATCCTTGCTGCGGCGGCCATACAGTAAAAACTGCCTGTGAGATTCACATCTAAGACCTCTTTCCAGTATGACTCATCCATCTTTATCAATGGCGCATCACGTCTAATACTTGTCGTGTTTACTAGAATATCAATGCGACCGTAGCGCTTTTCGACATTTTCGAAAAAAGCGTCTACCTGTGTTCTTACAGTGACGTCCAGCTCGTATGCGTAAGCGGGCCTCTTATCACTTTTCAAGGTCCGGGCCAGGGGATCGACGCTGGCCTTTCTCTGGTCAACCAAGACGACAGTCGCACCCTCTTCCGAAAAGCGGCGTGCGATGCTTCTCCCCACCACACCACCAGCCCCAATGATTATGGCGATTCGGTCCTTGATTCGCCCCATTTCGCTATGCTTTCCGGTTTTCAATTTTAAATTCGCAGAATCCTTGATCCGGTGTTTTTGCTGACATCGCCACATCCAGGTCCTTGAGGTTGAGTGCTTCGGCTAGGGTCCTGCAAAAGGTCAGGCAGCCCTGTTTGCAAACCAAAC
>JAXHTA010000129.1:0-9208 GCA_034190285.1 Thermodesulfobacteriota bacterium
GAAACTTCTAGTGCAGATGGAAAAGCATGTGGACAGCGATCTTCCATTCCTCACCGAAGAGCGGACGGTCAGGCTGGAAAGCCTCGAGCTTGTCCTGTACGACCCGGAGATCACACTCGGTCAGAAATTCAGGAGGATGTTCGAAGGACTTAGGGCCGAAATGGAATACGGGAGATCGGTTGAAGTTTCAAAAGAAGAAATTAATTACAACGGCGAGACATTTTTGGTCAAGATGCTTCGCATCGGGAGGACCGCATTACTCGCTCAGACCCTGGATGAAGAGGAATGCGCCATCTACTCGGAAGGCAGATGGAATACATTGCCGGATGACTACAGGGAACCTATTAGCAAGGCCATTTCCATAGCCGAGAAGAAGCGGCCCGTTGAATTTGTTAATCTTCCAGTAAAGGCGATGCGGCAATGAGAAAGACATTGATTGTTCTGTTTGTTTTTTTTGCATTGGGTCTTCAGACCAAGGCCCAGGCACAGGTGGCCCAGACAGCAACGGCCGGGGGGCAGACCACTAAGGGTGACATCGGAAAGGCCCAGGCAAAGGCACAGGACGATGTTGAGAAGGCCGCTACTGAGGCGGCTCAAAAGAAGAAGGAAATCCTTGGCGACCGTAAGAAGCTCGCCTACGTCGTGAAGGAGATGGAGAAGGAGAGGAAAAACCTCTCGAATGGGATTGAATCCTACGAAAGGGCCTATAAGAAAAACGACGCGGAAATTGAACGTTTGAACAAGACCTTAGGCGAAGACCAGGGAGAGATGGATGAGATCACAGGTTTGGTTCGGGGCATTGCTCAAGATCTCAGGGTCTACATTCGCCAGTCCCCTGTCTCCTCTGAGACACCGGGCCGAGAGAAAATCCTTGATCCGCTGATAGGAGAAACCGAGTTCCCTACCCTGGAGAACATAGGGCAAATGGCCGACCTGATGCAAGATGAGATCAGCAGGAACGGCCAGATCGTTAACTCAGACCTTGCCTTTATGGATTCATCCGGGCGTCCGACCTCAGGTGAGGTCACGCGCATCGGGGCTTTCAATGTACTTTTCAGAAAAGATGATCAGCTGGGCTACCTTGAATACTCCCCGTCGGAGCAGTCGCTTCATGAGATCTCGGTAGCGCTCCCGGGCCCTATGAAAAGGCAGGCCGAACGCTTTTTGGATGGCACCTCCCCCGGGCTTTTTGTCGATCTTTCCGGTGGCGGCGCCTTGAGGCAATTGACTGATATGCCTTCCTGGAGGGATGAGATAAGGGCAGGCGGAGTTCTCATGTATCCTATTTTCTGTCTCGGGTTCCTGGCCCTGGTGCTGATCTGCGAGCGTTTTTTTACACTATCCCGAGAGGGCCGTGCCTCCGGTACCCTGCTTGGGCAAATTGCCCCGCTCTTAAATGACCTAAATTGGGAAAAGGCTGAAGAGTTGGTCTCCAAGACCAGGGGGGCTTTTGCAAGGGTTTTAGGGGCCGGCATCAGCCACAGGAAGGAGCCGTCCGAGGTCGTTGAAGCGGTGATGGAAGAGGAGATTCAATCCGTCCTTCCCATATTTGAGAGGAACATGCGTTTTCTCCAGATCCTGGGCATGGTGGCACCTCTCATGGGCCTTCTTGGCACTGTCACGGGTATGATAACGACCTTTCAGATGATAACTCTTTACGGAACCGGTGATCCGAAAATGATGTCGGGCGGCATCAGCGAGGCGCTTGTAACCACTATGTATGGGCTGATCATGGCCATCCCAATCATGCTTTTTCATGGATATCTCGGCAACAGGTCTGAGAGGCTCCTTGGCACCCTGGAAGAGAAATCCCTTATGTTGGTCAATACCATCAGCCGTTCGCCGAGCAAAGGCTGACCTATGATCTGGCATATTTCCACAGTAGAGTATTTTCAAATGGGTGGCTGGGTGATGGTTCCCCTGTCATTCCTGTCCATACTGCTGGCTATCATGATCGCGGAACGGTTTATGTATCTTTCCAGGCTGCGATCAGGGGACATAACCACCGAGACCATAATTCGCGGCCTGGAGACAAATAAAGCAGTTGGAGGCCGAAACCGAGACGGCATTCACTCTCGGCTTCTCGCTCGATATCTTTCAGCCAGGTCATCCTATGGAAGGATAGACGAAGGGATCATCGAGGAAGTGGCCAAGTCCTTTTTTCTGGAATTGAAGGAGAACCTCAGGGTCATAGGCACTCTTACCTCCTTGGCTCCGCTTCTGGGGCTTCTGGGAACCGTGAGCGGAATGATTACCACCTTTAACGTCATGACGATTTTCGGGACCGGCAACGCAAAGGCCATGAGCGGCGGGATCAGCGAGGCCATGATCACCACCCAGTTCGGACTTGTGGTCGCAATCCTCGGGCTGTTCTGCAATTCTGTAATTCAACGTCGGACAAGACGGTGCGAGCGTGTGATCAAAGAGGTCGGGCACCAAATATTAAGGAAGTTTCAAAAATGATCCAAATGCGACGGCGCACCACAGGCGCTTCCGAAACGGTGGAACTCAATATCGGACCTCTCATCGACCTTATTTTTCTCCTTCTCATATTCTTTATCGTCTCGACGAGTTTCGTCAAAGAGACAGGCGTGGACGTCCATCGACCGGTCGCCAAGACAGCCGAAAGAAAGGAAAAAAGCACTATTCTGGTCGGCATTACAGAAGAGGGGGGCGTCTACATGGAGAACAGGGCCATCGATGTCAGGGCGGTTCGGGCCAATGTGGAGAAGTCTCTGGCCGATAATCCCGAGGCCTCGGTTATAGTGCTCGCGGATGAAAAGAGCCTTACAGGTACAGTCATCAAGGTCGTCGATCAATGCCGGCTCGCGGGGGCCAAAAGCGTTTCGATAGCAGCAGAATTGATGTAAACGGTGCCTTTTTGTGGCTGTCTGAAAATGGGTAATTCTCCGCATTAACTGCCGAAGAGTAGCCATTGCCGGAGAGGCTCCCGGGGCTGAATGTTCATGAAAGCCATTGTCCTTAGATATAACATTGCCGTTGTCCTTTCATTGGTGATTAATGCAGCCTTGATTATGGGCATGCCTTTTCTACTCAGGTTTTCGAGTCAGGCACCCAAGATAGCCGTGACCAACCCAATCAGGCTGTCTGATTACAGGCGGCCCACCCCGCCTCCCCCCAAAAAAAAGGAGTTCAAGAGACAGGCGCCGCCCGGGAAGGTCCATCCCAAGATAAAGAGTATGCTGCCTAAGATTGACGCTTCCAGCCTATCCATGGTGGACGTTCCCCTGTCTTTTGATCTTGGACTATCCGGGGGAATGGATATTGCCCTTGGGGTCAAGATATGGAACGAGCTGGACGTGGACCAAAAGCCGGTGGCTTTATTCAGGATGAGACCATCGTATCCGTTGAAGGCAAAGAAGAACAATACCACGGGTCGGGTGGAATTCCGGTTCCTGGTTGACAGGGACGGAAGGGTGAAGGAGGTCGAGATTCTCGATTCGACCCCCCACGGGCTTTTCGATCAGGCTACAAGGGAGGCCGTAATGAAATGGCGGTTTCAGCCTGCGAAAGTAAAGGGTGCGGCTGTGGCCTGTTGGGCCGAATCGGCCATTGACTATGAACTTGAGTAAGACTGCAATGGGCATGACCGGGACTTGGCATACACCCAATGTATTAATGAAACCCTGGGAGTGAAGCCCGTTTAACCTAGGCCTTTTCTTAAACAACCATGAGAGAGGAAAAGACAATGAATCAACGAATGATTGGTAGTGTGGCAGGGGCAATCCTTTTTGTGTGTATCTCATTCAGCTCCTCATTCGGATACAATCCGGAAGCCTGGACAAGAAATATGCCTGAAAGGACGAAACAGGCGCTTTTCGATGCCCAGCAGGAGATAGGCGAAAAGAAATTCGAGGATGCCATAGACATCCTGACGCGATTTGTTGAGAGGCATTCCGCGAATAACCATTTCCTGGTGGAATTCAACCTTGGCACCTGCTTTGCCCTTTCCGGACGGATCGGTGAGGCCATCCGGCACCTTGAGAAGGCCGCTGGCATGGAGGAGGGGTATCCCCCCATATGGATGAATCTGGGCAAACTCTACTACGACAACGGGGATTTCCGGAAGGCCGGCACTGCACTGGAACGTTCATTCAGGCTTGAAACAAATAAGGACCCACAGGTGCTCTATATGGCCATGGCTGCCTTTTTTCAGGCCGACGACCTTGATAAGGCCATCTCGCTTGGAGAAGAACTCCTCCTGAAGGTAAAAAAGACGGACGAAGACATACTAGGCCTTTTGGTCAATGCATACATCAAGACCGAAAACTATGACCGGGCCATAGACACGGTGCGGGCCATGCTGCGACGAGCCCCAGGAGACGACAAACTGTGGAAACTGCTCGCCCAGCTACACATCAACGCTCACGATTACAGGAGAGCGACGGTTTCCTATGAAATTCATGGCTTTCTTGCAGGCCTGGAGCAAAAGGAATTATGGGTAATGGGCGACCTTTTTTCCATGATCGGTATACCGGTTAAGGCGGCCGAATATTACGAAATGGCCCTTGCGGGAAAAGAAGGCACGGCGGAGGAATATGAAAAGCTTGCCACCGCATATTTTAGCGCATTCGAATATGACCGGGCCATAGAGGCCCTTGATATCTCTCTGAATATCAAAGCCACTACGGACAAGATGCTTCTCAAGGCCCAACTCTATTATCTGCAAGACCGGTTTGTTCAGGCCTGCCAGTCCTATGCCGATGCAGCCGCAGCCCTTGGCAAGACAAAGGACGGTCATGAATGGCTCATGGCGGGGTATTGCGCCCTGCGGGCGGGTGAAAAGGACAAGGCCAGGGAATTGATAATCAAAGCGGCAGAGTATCCGGGGCAAAGGAAAGAGGCTCAGGGTCTTTTGCAGATGTGTTCTTTCAGGCAAACCCACCAGGAAGACAGTATCGAACAAGTCTCGTTTTGAAGACCTTCCGGTACATTTTTTCAACGAAATTCAACCTTTGATAACGCACAGGTAACGGGACGGCACCGGCATAACCCGAAAAGGAGTAGTGGTTTGCCGTTGCTCGACAACGGCCAAGAATGGACCTAAGGGTTGAATAATCCAGGAGAGTTTTTTATGGCGTCACGAACGCAGAAGCTTAAAATGTCGTCCTCAGGCCTCTTCATATTGAAGGCCTCGATATATTTTGTGATTATCTTAGTTACATTTTATTGTCCTTGGTTTCGATGCAATGCTTCGGACGCTACAGGCGGGACCGTTGTTGCGGCCGAACGCCACCTCGAGCCCGGCGGTTCCACCGGTAGGTTGACCGGCAAGATCATAGACAAGTTTTCGGGAACCGAGCTTGTGGAGGCCGGCGTGGAGGCCAAGAAGGTCGGTCAGCCCGATGGAACGGGCGAATTCACCCTGACGGACATAAACGGGAAATACAGTATTGAACTGCCGCCCGGCGCATACGATATCCTGGTTACTTACCCCCGATACCAGACCCAGGTCATCAAAGAAACCCGGATAAAGAGCGGAGACATCGCTCGTGTTAATGTCGCCCTTGCACCCGTGACCGTCGAGATAGACGAAATGAAGATAGTAGAGAGGGCCGATAGGGCTGCCGAAGAATTCCAACTGGTGCTGAGGAGGAAGTCCTCCAACATAGTTGATAACATAGGCGCAGAGATGATCACAAAACTGCCCGATGGAGACGCCGGTGGACTCTTGACCAGGGTTGCCGGGATCAGCATGACCGAGGGCAAATTCATGCAGGCCCGGGGCATGCCCAAGCGTTACGGAAGGACACTTCTAAACGGGGCCGTCATCCCCACAACGCGTCCCAACGAGAAACTGGTCCCCCTGGATCTCTTTCCCTCCGGGTTGATTGAGGCCATGAGCGTGTCGAAATCGTTTTCTCCTGATCAACCCGGCAACTATGCCGGTGGATTGGCCCAGATCACGACCAAGGATTTTCCGGACAAGTTCGAGGCCGCCATCGGCTGTTCACTCGGAGGCAACACAGAGACCACTTTCAAGGATTTTGATACGTATCACGGCGGCGACTGGGACTGGCTTGGTTTCGATGATGGGACGAGGGACATGCCGGGGGCGATTCCGGGTTCAAAGGTCGTAGGTCAGGGTCTATTTACCCCTGGACTGACACCCGAGGAGCTGCAGGCCATTGGCCGATCATTTGACAACAGCTGGAATATACATTCCAAGACCGCTCCATTGAATCCCGGCTTTAACCTGTATCTGGGCAACAGGAAAAACAGACTGGGTTATTCGCTCGCCTTGACTTACAAGAACGAGTTTCAAAACCAAAAAGAAGAACAGAATACCTATGCGGCATCAACCGGGGGCCTTACCAGACTAAATGATTATGATTTCCACTTGAGCACGAATTATATCAAGGAAGGTGGTATCATCAACGTGGGATATGAGGTCACCCCAAATCACAGGCTGTATTTCCGGAATTTCTACAATCGAAATGCGGAAAAGGAGACAAGATTCTACGAAGGGTGGAACGAAGACATGGGCACGGATATCAATGATACCCGACTGAAGTGGTCTGAGGAGGAGATATACAGCGGTCAGCTGGCAGGAGAGCATCATTTCGCTGACTTCCTGGACTGCCGAATTGACTGGCGGTTCAACCATTCTATAGCCAATTTGGACGAACCGGACCTTCGCGAATACCTATATGAATATAACGAATCCCTCGGTGCTTTTGTTCTGGCCGATGAGACCC
The DNA here is from genome assembly GCA_034190285.1 of Thermodesulfobacteriota bacterium. Lineage (GTDB taxonomy): Bacteria > Desulfobacterota > DSM-4660 > Desulfatiglandales > Desulfatiglandaceae > JAXHTA01. The sequence continues at coordinate 6,720 of JAXHTA010000129.1, forward strand.
AGAGCGCCTTTCGAATGTTCACCGAGCAGGATGAGGATATCGACGATATGGCCCTGGACTGGACGTTAGATGTGGATATCCTGCCTGATGTTCGGGTAAAGTTGAAATCAGGAGCCGCATATCTCAAAAGGGACAGGGATTTCGAGTCAAGGCGCTTCAGGTTTGTCCCCATTACTACGATGGGCATTGACTTATCCGAGGACACAGAGTCCATACTTGCCCCGGACAACATCCGGCCTGACGGGTTCGAGATTGTGGAAACAACCCGTGAAACCGATACGTACAAGGCTGACCAGACCGTGGCGGCGGGATATGCCATGGGGGACTTTGCCCTTGGAGAGGCATGGCGGATGACGGCCGGTGCGCGCTTTGAAAAATCAAAAATAAACGTGAAGACCTTTGATCCATTTGAACTCGAAGATATTGACATTAATACGAAACTTGATGATAAAGATTGGCTACCGTCCGTGAATTTGAACTACGGACTGCTGGACGGCATGAACATAAGGCTCGGCTTCAGTCGGACGGTATCGAGGCCGGAATTTCACGAGCTTTCACCTTTTGAATTCACAGATGTGAGGGGAGGCCGTGCCATCATTGGAAACCCGGACCTTGTCTCTGCCAAGATACGAAATTATGACATTCGCTATGAATGGTTCATAGGCCCCTCAGAGCTTTTTGCCATTAGCCTGTTCATGAAAGACATAGAAGACCCTATTGAGAGGACCGTTCAGGCCACGACGCTTCTCAGGACCTCCTTTGTCAACAGCGATGATGCCGATCTCATGGGTCTTGAACTGGAAATCAGAAAGAAGCTGGACTTCCTGAGCCCCAGTCTCCACAATTTTACGTTCATCGGAAACTATACGTTCACGGACAGTGAAGTAACGATGACTCCTGAACCGGGATTTGTGCCCACATCAGAAAAGCGGTCCCTTGAAGGGCAGCCGGACCACCTGCTGAATGCAATCATCGAGTATGATAATCCTGACCAGGACTTGATCGTAAGACTTCTGTACAATTACATGGATGAGCGCATAAACGACGTTGGCGCTATGGGATTGCCTGATATTATGCTGGAACCGGTTCATGATCTGGATGTCGTCCTAAAAAAGCGAATCGGCAAGTATTCCTTTGGCCTTAACCTCGAAAACCTATTGGATGAACCCTATGAGGAGACCCAGTCTGGCCAGGTTGTTCGCAAGTACAGGACGGGCCAGTCCTTCAGCATGAGCTTGACTTACACTTGGCAATAGTCCCCATCTGCAAAGACAGGACCCCTAAAGCTTTCCCGGATCGATTTTCAGCCTGATCTGCCACCAGATCTAAGGGCCCTCTATGTTTGAGCAAAAAAAGCACTATGCCGTCACCATTTTTTCCTTGACATATAGCTACTTTATAGCCAATAAAACTATTGTGGCCGAGTAATAAGCCGGATGGTGTCCTATATTGTTAATTAAATCAAACCATTAAGATCTTTAAGAATCTCCATAGTTCCAGTCTTCAGAATGGCCGATGAAAAGAAATCAAAAAACGAAGAAGACGTGACTGCCGGAAAGGAGGGCGGGGAGGTCAAATTTGAGGTTTATGGCGAAGAGATGATAGAAAAGGTAGTTAAACTGAGTGGCAACAGCGGACGGGTCTATCTCCCACCGAACTGGGTCGGGTGTCGCGTAAAAATAGTGAGGATCGATTGATAAGCCTGGGATAGATTAATGCATACACAAATATAGAGACGGCAGGTTGGTGAAGAAATTGCATATTAGAAAGATCAAGATTGAAGATGCTGATGACATCGGTAGGATTCAGTCGGAGATTGCAAAACCCCCTCCGGTTATTGATTTCAGGCAAATCATTAAGGACCAACTCCGAAAAAATGAAGACGTGAGTTTTGTTGCGGAGGAGGATGGCAGAATTGCGGGGTATATGATCAGTTATATTATGCATGGCGGCTTCGGGCTTGAAAAGAGCGCGTGGATTGCCACCCTGGGCGTAGATCCCAAGTATATGGGTCAGGGCATTGGAAAAAGACTGGCAGAGGAGATATTCCGCGTCTACAGGGAAAGAGGTATTCGAAACATTTTTACTTCCGTACTCTGGGATTCTGTGGATCTGCTATCTTTTTTCAAAACCATGGGTTTTGAGCGGAGCAATTTCATTAACCTCCAAAAAGAACTTGCTTTTTGAATGACCATGCCGCCAAGGAAGACACCTCCCCGGCAAGCTCTCAAGAAGTCCTGGAAGACAGAAGAAACCCACATGGCCGTCTCGCTATCTTGAACGTCTTGTATCCGTTTGGTACCCTGCCGGAAAAGACGTGTTTTTGTCCAGGCCCTTAAGCGCCTCCTTATGCCGCATGTGCCAAGCCCCCATTTCCGGCCCTAGGTGCCTGCCGCGCGCTTTATAAGATTTATGATTCGGCTTTACCAATCCTCGTGGATGGGCGCCTGGTTTTCAAAAGACAAGACCTTACCAGATTACCGGGCCGG
>JAXHTA010000013.1:0-18177 GCA_034190285.1 Thermodesulfobacteriota bacterium
TGTCGAATGGGCGGCCAGGCCGGTGGCAGCGCCTCGGCCGAGGTAGGCTTCGATCACGCGCGGGTTCTGTTGGATCTCTTCCGGGGTGCCTTCAGCAATTTTGCTTCCAAAGTCAATCACCGTCACCCACTCAGAGATGCCCATCACCACCCGCATGTCGTGCTCGATCAGCAGGATAGTAAGCCCAAGCTCGTCCCGCAGGTTGCGAATGAAATCCATCATCACGTTGGACTCTTGCGGATTCATACCCGCCGTCGGTTCGTCGAGCAGCAACAACTGGGGCTTGCTGGCCAGGGCGCGCGCAATCTCCAAACGCCGTTGAGCGCCGTAGGGCAGATTCTTGGCCAGGAAATCCCCCTGACCCGCCAGACCCACAAACCGGAGCAGCCTGTTGGCCTCCTCCACCGCGTGTTCCTCTTCCTCCCGCATACCCTTTGAGCCAATGACGGCTCCGACCCAACCGCGCTTCAGTTGTGGCTCCATGCCGACCAGGATATTCTCAATGGCGCTCATGTTGGCAAAGAGACGGATGTTCTGATAGGTGCGGGTGATGCCCAGGTGGGCGATCCGGTCCGGCGACCGCCCGTTCAACAGGCGACCGTTGAACAAGATCTGGCCTTCATCAAATCCGTAGAAACCGGTGACGCAGTTGAAAAAGGTGGTCTTTCCCGCGCCGTTCGGCCCGATGATGCTGACGATAGAGTGCTCGGGAACGTTAAAGTCAAACGTATTTGAGAAGGCCTGCAATCTCCCCTAAGAAATTCCCCAGATGTTCAAAGGAAAATTGGTCTCTTGGCATATAGACAGTAAGTATTGTCACGGCATATTTTCCAAACGACGAAAATCGGCCGTGCGGTTTTTTGCGTCAGCTTCCGAGTAAGGAGTCAAGGGTTCATAACCCTTTTTTTCAATCCGTCACATGCAAAAACAACTTAGCACTTACGTCTCCGTCGCCTACGGCCATCGTTGGGAGGATGCAATGCAAAAGAAGTTCAGGACTTCCTGAAGCTGAGACGCCTTTTCTCTATGTTTTTATAGCCGTTCCATTTGGCCATGTCATAGATGGGGAACTCACCAAGCCTTGTCAGGCAATAAATTGTTCCTCAAGGCCTTGATCAATTCGGACGACGGCAAATCTCTGTAAATGCCGAAGTCGGGGCCTGTTTCTGGGTCCACCCCCCTTACGAAGATATAAAACACCCCGCCAAAGTGCTTTTCATAACGGTAGTCAGGCATGCGAAGTTTCAGGTATTGATCCAGGGCCAGGGTGTAAAGGCTGTACTGGAGCAAATAGAGGTTCTTTTTCATGACAACTGCCAGGGAAGCCCTATCATAGTCTCCAACCTTGTTTCCCAGGTGATTGGATTTCCAATCCACGAGATAGAAACGGTCCCGCCAATTAAAGACCATATCCATGAATCCTTTCATAAAACCCTTGGTAGGAGCGAAGTAGAGCCGATGAATTGAATCTGTGCTTTCTGCACGATGTGTCGGCACAAGGCCTTTAAGTAGACCTTCGATCTTTTCAGGTGAAACCATCTTCAAAGGGAAATAGAACTCCAGTTCATTCAAACGATCCTCGCTCCGGATGCATGAGAGACTGAGATCTGTCGACGAAGTATCCAGATGTGCGGAAAGGACATTTCTTACCATATCGCAGACCGAGTTAAGCCAGTGGTGTTCAAAGTCGTATTCATCCAATTTGCGGGCCACCAGTCCTTTCAGAACCGCCGGGTCCTTTTCCGTGAAATCCATGTGCTCGAATATGTCATGAACAAATGTCCCTGCACGTGCTCCTTTTGGGAAGGAAAAAAAATTCGAGGCAGGTTCCCGCGCCTCAGCTTCTTCCAGGGCCGTTTCATCGTATCCCTCGGGTATACCCAAGGCATCCCGGTCGGGCATTTCGTAACCGTGGGGAAAACCGGATATCAGGGATGAGAAACTCGAGACCCGCCACTGGCTATCGATGCTCCCTCCAAATTCACGGCAGGTAAGTGTCTCTTTCTTTCCTGCGGGGTGTAAGTATTCCTGTCCCGGCCCAACAGGCATTTCAGATAAACCAATGGTACCCATTGCCATTTCGCTGACGGTCCGTAATTCTCTAAGCATATCCTCGTCACTCAGACTGCTACACCTCTCTTTTGTGGCATTGACAACATCTTTGGGCTCCCATGAATCCGGTTGATGAAAAAGGTATGAAAGGGCCGATGTCTCGCCATCTTTGAAATGGCCCCAGATCAGATAACAGCGGCTTTTTGCCCGGGTCAAGGCCACATAGAGGAGCCGCAGGTTCTCGGACAAGAGCTCTCTTTCGGCTAATACAAGGTTCCTTTGTATTTCCGGTGAACCTAGATCAAGGGTTAATCTCATGTCATCATCTTCGTCGTGAAATGTAATAGGCCCCTTTGATTCCTTGATCCTGGACCCAGCCCATGCGAATGGGCAAAATACAATAGGATACTCTAGGCCTTTGCTTTTGTGGATGGTTACGAGTCTGACGGCGTTCTCATCGCTTTCCAGTCGCTGGGGGTGTTCCTCATTTCTGTAAGCATCTTCTTCTCTCTGTTCGGAAAGCCATTTCAGAAGATCCGCCATGCCGAGCTTTTTTTCAACAGATCTCTGATGAAGGACCTCTGACAGATGAACTATGTTTGTGCAGCGCCTCTCTCCGTCGGGCAGAGACATGAGCCTGGCAAGGACATCCTGTTCCGACAGAAAACACCGAAACATTCGGATAAAACCGCGCCCTCCCCACATGTCGTTATATGACTGGAACCTGACGAGCCACTCCTCCAATCCGATTTCGTCCGCAGCCAAGACGTCCAGCTGTTCCGCATAAAGACCGATCATATCCGTTGCAAGTGCCCCCTTAAGAAGACTTTCATTGTTCGGGTCGATAATACCCCACATAAGCCTCTCCATTTCAAGGGCCTCATAGGAATCAAATAGATTACCTGTGCTGTGGAGAACACTGCTGACATGAAGGGCTGAAAGCGCACGCTGCATCAAACGCGCCTCGGAGTTGGTCCGTACCAGCACGGCAATATCTCCTTCCTCCAGGGGCCTTTCCCCAAAACAGGCCCTGTTGTGTCTGCCCTGGATGAGAAGTCGTGATATCTCTGCGGCCACGGCTTCGGCAATCATTTCCCGCGCCGAGGTCTTGCTGATTGCCTTTCCTGGGGCCCCTGTCGTGTCGGCCCGCAAAAACCAGAGCCGAAAATGCGGCTCGGATCGTCCGTCTGTCCGCAGGGTTTCAAGGTCGGTCCCGGCTGCAGGCACCGCCTGTTGAAACGGGATTTCGTCATAGACAAAAGGGTTTTTTGCCCGGGCAAGTATAGCGTTGACTGCAGTAATCAGACCGGCCTCTGAGCGCCAGTTCTCTGTTAGTGTGTATCGGAATTCCGCATCCCTTGCGGCCTTCATATAGGCGAATATATCCGCACCCCGAAAACTGTAAATGGCCTGCTTTGGGTCTCCGATAAAGAAAAGGGCCTTTTTCGCGGCAAACACCTTCTTGAAAATGGCATATTGAACCGGATCGGTGTCCTGAAATTCATCTATCAAGGCGGCCCCGAACTTTCTCCTTATGGCCGCTGCAAGTACTTCCCCGCCCTCGTACTCCAGGGCCCTGTTAAGTATGAGCAAGAGGTCGTCGAAGTACTGGAGGTTTTTTTCTGCTTTCCTTTTTTCAAGCTCCTTTTCCGCGTAATGAACCAATCCGGCCTTTAGGGCGAAGAGACAATGGTCAAAGATTTCTTCGAGTTCCTGTTGTCTCTGCAAAAGCGTCTCGCATTGCTCAAAGAACGGGTGCTTTGGAGGGGGGTGGTCGTTTTTTACTGAATTACTGAGTTCACCTGCTGTAAATTTCCTAAAGCCCTCGAAAAGCGATGGATCATGGCCCCCGGAGACCACATAGCGGTCCATGCGCCGAATCCAAACAGGGATGCTTGCTCTTCTGTATTTATTTCTGTGCAGACTCTTGTCATTGACAAGGATATCCTCGATGTCAGTGCTGGAAGACTTCCACTGGTTGCGGACCGTATTGAAGGCTGTGATGTATGACTCCTCCTGTTTAGTAGTATCAGGGATTGGGGCTTCGGGTATGATCTTCACAAAAGGCCCGGAAACCCTGTTCGAAAGAAGTGAAAGGAGAGTTTTAGGTCCTAGTTTTCGATCTAACGCATAGTTCACGAAGAGGGGCGATGCATTGTAGAAGTGTCTACGCCAGAAATCATCAACAATTTCCCTCTTGATTTCTTCCTGGTCACCGATCAGTTCGGTGTCAAAGAAACTGCCGCTCTCAAAGGCGTTTTCTTGGAGCATTCTCCTGCAGAAGGCGTGTATGGTAAAGATTGCGGCCCGGTCAAAGTCCCGTGCGGCTTCCCTTAGGGCCCTTAAAGACCCTTTTATATGCTTGTATCGCTTGATCAAGGCATTGAGGAAGACATCTTCACTCCGACCTCTGGCGAATGCCTCCGCGGCGTCTTTAAGCATATTCCTGATCCTGTTCTTTAACTCTTCAGTTGCGGCATCGGTAAAGGTGACCACAAGTATCTCATCGACGGACAGGTTTTTTTCCAGGACAAGCCTGAGAAAAAGCCCGATGATGGTGTGCGTCTTTCCAGTACCAGCACCGGCCTCAATAAGGTTAGTCCCATCAAGGGGGCTTTCTAAAAGATCAAAGCTGGCAGTTTGTGACATTTTAAAAGTGAGTTCTTATTAAGATAGAGGTGCACGAGACTCAGTGGACAGAAGGAATCTGAAGATTTCAGTTAGCCATACCCTTTAGCAGAGGGGGATGGGGAATTCCCGACGGCCCAGAGGGGCCCCAAAACATCTTCCGAAATGCCCTGAAATTGTTTATCAAGGGGGTCAGAATGCCTGAAACACAGGTTGTAGTAAGCATCCTCGCTCTCCCCACGTCTATGATCTTCTCCCGTCCATATATTGGCGGCCTTGCTTAGGGCAGTCTCTTCGGACTTGCCTTTTACCCGGACCGTTTGAATATATTTCCAGGAGGATTTCGGGAAGAAGTGCAAGGGGCTTACTAGCCCTGCCCAGTATATCCGCAAGAGATTTTCCAGTATACCCTCACTTTTTTCAACCGGCGGATATTCCCACACCGCCCAATCCAACTCCCGTCCTTTAGATGTAAGGCCGGCTATAATACTGGATTGCGGGTATTGATCGGCCATGAGGCAATTCATGGCAAGATGGTAAATCCATACCCTGAGATGATCTTCGGGTCTTGCCTTTGCATAACGGTATTGCACGAGTCCTTTTGGGTAAATACTGTGTATTCGGCCGGTCAGTCTGAAACCTGCTATATCTAATTCCACTTCGAGGGGATCAAGGGCTGTCTCATTTATGTAAAAAGCGATTCTTCCGGCAAAATCTTCCACGCGATGACTCAGGCCTTCGAGAAGGCATTCCCCCACAGTCCCATGTGGCAGACGCCCTGCTGCTCGCATTAGAGGCATGATGTCTCTCAGTTCAAATCCTGAGAGTCTCTTTTTCAAAAAATCCTCTTCGAGCAGATATTTGTCCAGGCCTCTGACATCAAAGGCCTCTTTTTCCTTCAGGACCAACGTATTTTCCGATAAATAGATCCCAAGTCTCCGGTTGAGCAAGAACCTGGCCGGATTTTGGAAAAACCTGCACAAATCATCCAGGGAAATTGTTCTCCACTCCGGACCCGGCTCCGAGAGTTCCCGTGAAAAAAATGGGACGGCAGCCCGGCGCGGGCCAAGAAACCAGCGTGCCGCCCGCAGGTTTTCTCTGGAATAACTAAAGAACCGTCCGTCGTTCTTGAAATATTCTGGGCTGAACGCCTGGAGACGATGCCTGGTAACGATTCGATCCAGTATGTCCGCGTCCCTTATCATGAAACACTGTTCAATATAATCCAGAAGCTCACTCACCAGGACGGACGGAGGAATGGGAGTGTTGTCCTGAATGCTCTGCCCAACGTAACTTATGTATAGCTTTTTTCTCGCTGAAAGAAGGACTTCCAGGAAAAGATATCTATCGTCATTACGGCGGGACCGGTCACCCGGTTGAGGGTTTTTCGCAACCAGATCAAATCCTAATGGTTTGGATTGTCTTGGATAGGCATCGTTGTTCATACCTACAAGGCAGATGATCTCAAACGGGACACTGCGCATGGGCAACATGGCACAGAACGTAATCCCTCCGGTCATAAAACCAAATCCGAATCCTTCTTTCTCAAGGGAACGGCCCAGATGCCACTTGATGACCTTCAAATCAACCTTTTTGTCAAAACCGCTCAGATCTTCCATTTCACTCAGGTTATTCAGCATACAACGTATTACCTGCATTTCCCTTTCCGAATCCTCATCCGGCATGAAAAAAGAACCAAGGAGACCTGTAAGGGTTTTGGACCACTCGCTCAGCGTGCGGGCGCCTGTAAGGGATTTGACCTGCGCGAAAAGGCGCTCGGTGAACTCAGCGAACTTCCCCAGTACCCTGGCTTCGCCACCCTCTATGTCATCGTACGGAAGTATATCGCAGAAGATGTTCTCATCCTGTCCCGGTAAGGCATAGCCTAAAAGGAGTCTTTCAAGACCGGCCTTCCAGGTATTTTCAGATAATGAGGGGAGGCCCAGGCCCGCTCGGCCCTCACCGTCAATTCCCCAGCGTATTCCGGCATCATCCACCCACCTTCGGACACGGTCGAGATCCTCCTCAAACAGACCAAATCTGCCCCTGACCGCACTTGATTCCAGGATTCCAATGACCTGGGACGCGCTGAAACGGCTTCCATTGAGTTCAAGGATACTGAGGAAGGCGTCTATTATCTTGCTCTCATTCCTGGCATTTCGATCTGCTATGCTGAAGGGAATCCTCTTTGCGTCATTGGCAGGCAAATCGAATACCGCATGAATAAAGGGCGAGTAGCTCTCTATATTCGGCGTCATAACAAGGATATCTCCGGGCCTGAGTTTTGGGTCGTCTTCAAACATGTTGAGGAGCTGGTCGTGCAAGATTTCCATTTCCCGCATGGGACCGTGACATGATTGGACCTGAATGGATGTGTCTTCTATCCTAACGACCCTTTTCCCGGCGGGGTCTTGCCGCACTTGCTTGAGATTAAGGATATGGGACTGGACTGTGGAAAGCAGACTGTCTTCACCTGGATCCTCAAACGACTGAGATTCTTCGCAATCGAATTCATGTACCAGGTCAAAGAACTCCCTGCCTAATGTACCAATGCTGCCGAGGAGCCTGTTGCCTTCTTCAAGATGAAGCTCTTCAGGCGTGAGATCCTCGCGCCTGTTCCCCATTGTACTCTTTATTATCTGCCATTCAGAGACAATGTCGCCCCAATATTCACGGCAAGGATTCAAAAGAAACAGGTTTACATGGATGCATCGCCCAAGGCTGGCCAATATCTGCATGTGAAATCGGGGCAAGGCTGATATGCCAAAGACCGAAATCCTTTCCGGGAGTCTCCCTATTCCGGAGGAGGGTTTTTCAGTGGCCTCGATAAATGCCTTACCCAGAGCCGCTCGATGCCATTTCCCGTTTACCTTTACAAGTTCTCTGAACAGAACGGCCTGCCAATGATTTTCATGCCCCTTCTCCCACCGGAAGATCATGCCTGGCCGAAATAAAAGGTACTGGTCAAATACGTCAGCAATCCGCTCTGAGAGTTGGAAGATCTTAAGATCACAGGATGTGTCCTCGCAATAGGACTTGAGACCCTCGAAGCCGGGCCTGTTGAGGCAGGAGGGAAGCAGTCTCATAATTTCCCACGTCATTATTTTCGGATCAAAGGCTGGACTCTCCGGGATATCCGGAAGGACTCCTGGAAAGACCTCACGGACAAAGGCGTTGGGGAAAGGAAATCTCACATTCGCGCAGATGTCGAGGCGCCTTGCCAGCTCCATGGAGACCCACCGCTCCATTCCTCTGCTCTGAACCACAATAATTTCGGCAGCAAGGGGAGAGGCAAGGGGTTTGCTTAAGATCTCGGCCAGCTGCCCGGCTAAGATCTCCATGCGGTTACTTGTGAACAGTCTCAGGCCGGGCACAGAGAACCCCCTGGATTAGTGTTTTTTTGGCTCAAAGATACTATACCACAAATCCTGGAAGCGGTCTAAGGAGGCTGATTTATAATGCGAAATTTTCTGTAAAGACAAGAAATGGAAGGTTCTAACCGCAGGAATACAGGTGATATTCCAAGTGCGATTCCTCTTAGTACAACTAAGCCGGCAAAAAGGCCAGGGCTGGCTATTTTTTGGAACCCTGAAAAGCCCCGACAGCAGAATCGGCGTTCTGGCCGACCACTGCCCAGGAACCTCCGACATAATCCGCTCCCTGCCCATAGAATGACCCACTGCAACTTGTTCCGCTCAATTCGTTGGGATCCAGGTGGACGCCCCCATTGAAGACATCCCAAGTTCCACCCGATAACTCAAATGAACTTCCGGAAATGGCGCCGCCTGCGCCCATGACAGAGACGGAATGTGGACCACTAAAGAAAGGGCCTGCTGGTCCGTCGGTTGAGACAGACATATCGAAATCACTGACCTGGCTGGCGTCAAAATCTACAACACAGGAAAAAGACCCTTCCATATCAATGTTGACGGCCCCTTGAGATGGAAAGTAGGTGCCCCAGGCATCCCCGTCGTAAGCCGCCGTGCCGCTAAACCCGGCGACTGCTGCACTTGATGTGGATTGTCCAAAAACATAATAGCCTTTGCTGTCGATTACATAATGTGCCTCATCGATGACTACAGAAGGCTGGGTCATGTTCCAATAGCCCCATTCCATGTATTCGTTCTGACCTAACACAGTCTTGCCAATGGAATGATCAGTGCCCAAATCCCCCGAATCAGTGGCCCCGCTGTCGGTCACCACGCGTATTAGAAGGCCGGAGGCGGCATCCAATGCGAGATAATCTTGTTCCGGACTCAGGACGGACCCTGACACTACAGGCACGGAATCAAAATCCTGAGGCGATGTGCTTGAATAGACTCCCGCCAACTCAACGGAATTACGCGTAAGTAATGCCGAGAAATAGCCCTGGTTGACAGGTTCTTCAGGCGGTTCCGGGAGAGACGGAATCTCCCATTCCTGCCCCTCTTCCCCCAGAAAAATGCCCTCAGCGCCTATGTTGTTGGTGCCTTCATACATGCCCCAGGCCCCGCCTAGGGATGCGGCCCCCTGCCCGTAGAGAGACCCGTTGCATGCCATATGATCAGGCGTATAGCCGGTATAACCGTCATAAAGAGACCATGTGCCCCCTGATATCGAAAACTCGCTACTGCCCAGATAACCGGAGGCGTCCTGGATCCCTGCAAATTTAGTCTCCTCCGTGTCAGAAACAACCATGTCAAAGCCAGAGATATATCCAGTGCCAAAATCCAACTGGCACTCAAAGCCCCCGGTCATGTCAATTCCGCCCGTATCCGTCCACCACGTGCCATAGGCCGGGCCGCCGTAGTTGAAGGTTTCGTTTAAAGAGGCGACGGCCTCATCAGGAGTTTTTTCACCAATGACAAAATATCCTTTATTATCTATAAGATAATCGGTAACGCCAAATATGTCTCCGATGGTAACGGGAGGTTGGGTCATGGTCCAGTAGCCCCATTCCATATGTTCAGTAGAACCTAAGGTGGTTTTGGCGATTAGGTGACTAGTGCCCAAATCTCCAGAGTCGGTGGCCCCACTGTCGGTCAATATCCGCGATAGATATGTGAACCCGGCATCTGTTGAGATGTAATCATTTTCCGGGTCCACCACAGAACCGGCCGATAAAGGCCCCTCGTATAAGTTCTGCCCCGATGTGCTTGTATAGATACCTGCCAACTCACTGCCATCGCCGGTATCAGCGGTAAGCATCCCGCAATAAAACCCCAGGTTAACAGGTTCCTGAGGCGGCTCCGGGAGAGACGGAATCTCCCATTCCTGCCCCTGATCCCCCTGGAAAATGCCCTCAGCGCCTATGTTGTTGGTGCCTTCGTACATGCCCCAGACCCCGCCGATGGATTCGGCCCCCTGCCCGTAGAGGGACCCGCTGCATGCCGTCTGATCAGGCGTATATGCGATATCACCGTCGTAAAGAGACCATGTGCCCCCTGATATCGAAAACTCGCTGCTGCCCAGATAACCGGAGGCATCCTCGATCCCCGCGAATTTAGTCTCCTCCGTGTCAGAAACAACCATATCAAAGCCTGAGAGATATCCGGTGCCAAGATCCAACTGGCACGCAAAACCTCCGTTCATGTCAATTCCGCCCGTATCCGTCCACCAGGTGCCGTAGGCTGGCCCGCCATAGCTGAAGATTCCGCTCAAGGAATGGACGACCGAATCAGGGGTGACCTCACCACAGGTGTAATATCCCCTGTTATCAAACATATAATCGACGTTATCGATGTTTATGGGCGTAGTCATAGTCCAGCTGCCCCATGCCATATGGGAGTTGCTGCCCAGCACATTGCTTTCAATCGGATGAGGGGCTACGGCTGGATCGAACAGACCGGATTGCGTTGCCCCCCCGTTCGTGTCCATACCGATAACATAGGGAATCTCCAGAAAACAGCCGGTGGTATCCAGTACGCCTCCCGGGGCGATAATGGACGGGGCGATTGCTACGCCGGGACCAAACTCCTGCCTCGAGTCTGTAACAAAGATATCGCCCAGTTGATACTCGTTGGGAACACTGGTGAGTAATGCCGAGATATAGCCCTGATTTACAGGCTCTTCAGGCGGCTCCGGGAGAGACGGAATCTCCCATTCCTGCCCCTGATCCCCCTGGAAAATGCCCTCGGCGCCTATGTTGTTGGTGCCTTCGTACATGCCCCAGACCCCGCCGATGGATTCGGCCCCCTGCCCGTAGAGGGACCCGCTGCATGCCATATGATCAGGCGTATAGCCGGTATCACCGTCGTAAAGAGACCATGTGCCCCCTGATATCGAAAACTCGCTGCTGCCCAGATAACCGGAGGCATCCTCGATCCCTGTAAATTTAGTCTCCTCCGTGTCAGAAACAACCATATCAAAGCCTGAGATATATCCGGTGCCAAAATCCAACTGGCACGCAAAACCTCCGTTCATGTCAATTCCGCCCGTATCCGTCCACCAGGTGCCATAGGCCGGGCCGCCATAGTTGAAGGTTCCACTTAATGAGTGGACGACCAAATCAGGGGTGAGGTCACCATAAATATAATACCCCATATTATCAAATATATAATCGACGCTATCGATGTTTATGGGCGCAGTCATGGTCCAGCTGCCCCATGCCATATGGGAATTGCTGCCCAGCGCATTGCTTTCAATTGGATGAGGGTTTACGGCTGGATTGAGTATACCAGATTGCGTTGCCCCCCCGTTGGTATTCATACGTATAACATATGGAATTTCCTGAATGAACCCGGTAGTATCCAGGACACCTCCCGGGGCGATGATGGACGGGACGCTCACTATGCCGGGGCCAAACTCCTGCCTGAAGTCAGTAACAAAGATATCGCCCAGTTGATGCTCCGCTGGAATACTGGTGAGTAATGCCGAGATATAGCCCTGATCGACAGGCTCTTCAGGAGGCTCCGGGAGGGATGGAATTTCCCAGTCCTTCCCCTCTTCCCCCAAAAAAATCCCCTCAGCGCCTATGTTCTGGGAACTTTCATACATGCCCCAGGCCCCGCCGATGGATTCGCCCCACTGTCCGTAAAGAGACCCGTTACATGCCATGTGATCGGGTGCATAGCCAGTATATCCATCGTAAAGAGACCATGTGCCCCCTGATATCGAAAACTCAGTGCTGCCCAGATAACCAGAGGCGTCCTCAATCCCTGCGAACTTTGTCTCCTCAGTGTCTGCAACAACCAAGTCAAAGTCTGAGATATATCCGGTGCCAAAATCCAACTGGCACGCAAAGCCCCCGGTCATGTCAATTCCGCCCGTATCCGTCCACCACGTGCCGTAGGCCGGGCCACCGTAGTTGAAAGTTCCGTTCAACGCATAGATGACCAAATCAGGGGCGTTTTCACCATAGATGTAATACCCCCTGTTATCAAACATATAATCGAAACCGTCGATGTTTATGGGCATGGTCATGGTCCAGCTACCCCATGCCATATGGGAATTGTTGCCAAGGAAGCTGGTCTCGATCGGATGAGGGTTTACGGCTGGATCGAGTTGACCAGAGTGCGTCATCCCCCCGTTGGTATCCATATGTATAACATACGGAATCTCATGAAGGAAACCGGTAGTATCCAGGACACCTCCCTGGGCGATAATGGACGGTGCGCTCACCTTGTCGGAGGTAAAATCCTGTCTGAAGTCAGTCACAAAGACATCGCCCAGTTGATACTCGTTGAGATCGCTGGTGAGCAATGCCGAGATGTAGCCAGTATGCACCGGAACTTCCGGGAGAGACGGAATTTGCCATTCCTGCCCTTCATCACCCAGAAAAATCCCCTCAGCGCCTATGTTGTGGCTGCTTTCATGCATGGCCCAGGCCCCGCCGATGGATTCGGCCCTAGGCCCGTAAAGAGACCCGTTGCATGCCGTTTGATCAGGCGTATAGGCGGTATAACCGTCGTAAAGAGACCATGTACCCCCTGAAATCGAAAACTCACTGCTGCCCAGATGACCAGAGGCGTCCTCAATCCCTGCGAGTCTTGTCTCCTCAGTGTCTGCAACAACCATATCAAAGCCTGAGATATATCCGGTGCCAAAATCCAACTGGCACGCAAAGCCCCCGGTCATTTCAATTCCGCCCGTATCCGTCCACCACGTGCCGTAGGCCGGGCCACCGTAGTTGAAGGTTCCACTCCAGGAGGAAACAGATACATCCGGTGTCTTTTCACCGAAGATAAAATATCCTTTGTTGTCCATAAAGTAGGATTCCTCGGAGGAGTACTCCCAGGGGACAGCCATAGTCCACGCACCCCATTCCATATGGGAGTTACTGCCCAGTAAGGCCTTATTAATGGGATAATCGGTGCCGAGATACCCGGAGTTTACAGAACCTCCTTTGGTCACAATCCTCACCAAATATGTATTTTCGGCATGGAGGCCCTCTACTGCCAAGAAGCCGCCTAAGCCGCTCACAGAGGCCGCAAACGCTCTCTGCTCATCAAAAGTCTGGATGGAAGTGCTTGCATAGACATCCGCAAGAAAGACTTTGCCGTCAAAACTGTGGGTCAGCATTCCCGAAAAATAACCCTGCATGGTAGACTCTGTTGAGGGTTCGGGGGTGTTTTGTTCCGCAGTGGCATCGGTCTGGCTTTCACTCAAATGGGCCAGCTCAGTCTGTCTGGCCTCATCCAGGCTTTCGGTGACATCCTTATCTTGCGCCTCTTCTTTTCTCTGCCCGGTCTTTTCTTCTTCGGTCTTTATCTCGATATCCGCGTTAAAGGCCCTCACATATTCAGGTGGTGTTTGGATGACTGATCCTGTTTTGCCCATGAATAGCTGTCCGGGGCCGACGATCTTGCCGTTCACATCAAGATAGCCGTCTTCCGAAAAGCAGTCCGTGTAGACCTTTCCACTCTGGCGAGAATCCGGGTCCGAGAGGAACATATCCATTCCGCTGCCTTTGTCCGCCACCCGCAAGCCCCTCTGAACCACGTCCCCTTCATCGGCAGGATAGACATGTACACCAAAATCCGTTCCCCTGACCCCCACTACCACGGTGGGCGTCTTGACCTCAAATCTCGTCTCTTTGTAGCGCAAAAGACGCAGGGCGTAGAACCTGACTTTCCCCTTTAACATACCGAAAATAGAATTTTTTTTGCCCCGCTTTCTATGGTCTTGATATAAATCCACGCTGAATTCAGATTCAGGAGCCATTGTGACGATATCATCATTGAAAAGCTTGATGCGGCAACGGGACGCTGCCAGACTGTTTATCGAATCATTCTCATAAATATAATCACCGACCCTGCCGAAGTAGGCGGCTCCTGTGCTCCTGTGGACTATCACAACGTTGCCCACGAGTGCATGAATAACCCCTGCCTTCGCAAAACCAGTGACAGGGATGAAATGGTCTTTGATATCCAGGGCCTTCAATGAGCTAGGCAGTGCCTCCTGGGACACCCCAGCAGCACCCCTTGCCGCTTGTGCTTGAACGTTTGCAGACGTCAAAATTATGTTCGCTAACACAAGAAGCCAGAAAACCGGTGCCCATGTCTTGACCTTCTTCATTTTGCTTCCTCCTCCTTATCTGAAAGGTGGTCCGTATCGAAGACGGTTCCGTAGAGATGTATCTCAACCCTCCTGTTACGATAGCGGCCCTCAGGGGTCTCATTTGAGGCCACCGGGTGCGACGACCCAAACCCCTGGATGGTGATCCTTTCGCCTTTCATGTAAAACTGATTGATCAATATCCGCTTGAGGATTTCTCCACGTTTTAGGGAGATATTTCTATTCAGATCAGCAGGGCCAGTCTTGTCACTAAATCCCTTCAAGACAATCCGATAGTTTCTTCTCATAGGTGTCTTCAAGACATCCGTCAGCTCCAAGAGAAACGGACTATATCTGTTGTCCGTTTCAACCGAGTTCAACGGATAGTTGATCGTCATTACATGCCCCAGATAAACCTCTCCCTCGAAATCTTCGTGCTTTCTTTCCTGGGCCTTTATATACGCCAAGGGGCTCTCCTGCATCCCGGCAATTGAGTCGTGGATGCAAAGCAGGAAACACAAGAGCAAAAAGGCAACTGTCGATAAATATGATTTGTGCACGATTTTCGCCTATGATTGTGTCATTTCATTTTTTTCAGAAATCAGATTCAATTTAAGGGGATAAAAAATGTCGCATATTCCTAGTGTGGCTGTTGATTGTCGAGCCCTAAAACTTGAATCCGACGTTGAGGCCATAAATGATCTTGTCATAGTCATAGAGAGCCGTGTTGGAGTCATTGTCGATCCAGTTAAAGAAGATAGAGGCAAAATAGTGTTTCAGGAACTCCTGGCTAAGCGCTATATAAAGGTTATTTCTCTCCTCTTCTCTATCATTAGTCCACAGGAGTTCCGGGGCCTTATAGTCTCGATCGGAATACTTGTAACGAGCAAAGAGTTCAGTATCGTGACTAAAGCGCCTGAAATACGACACCGCAACATTGATGCCGTCATAGCTGTACCTGTCATCCTTGGCGTTGCGATTTTCTCCAGTCAGATATATGGAAACGATATCATTGCGGTTGTTGAAGTAGAAATTAGGGTTGATTTCCCATATTCGATTAATATTGTTTTCCCCATGGCTGTCGGAAGGTTCATAAGAATCGTGGGAATAGGAAAACATGCCCCTCATACTCAGATTTCTTGTAAAGAAATATTCGTAGCTCGGACTGACGTCGAAGGTGTCGAACAGTTCATCATGTTCGTAGGAGTTCCGTGCGTAGGCAACGGGGAGCTTCAGCACACTGCTTGTCCAGACCCACCAGGGACCTGAAGTACACCGCAGATGAGTGAAGTCAAACTTGTAGTGCTCAGAGCAGTTTGTCTGGTAAAACGAAGCAGTGGTATCCCACATTAAGCCTTTTCGGCTACCAGGGTCGCAAAGAAGGTCCCCGGAAAGATTTGTGACCGTCACCCAGTCGCTCACCTCCTTCTGGGTATCGGTGAGAGTCAACGCTCCACCACCAGGGACGCCGACGGTTTCACGATCTGGGCCCGTGCTGACATTGCTATCATGCTGGATGCCCAGTGAAAAATGAACACTGGGGAAGAACTTTCTTGTCTTCTCATCTATGGCTGCGATGAGCTTTTCAATGTTTTCCTTCACTGATTCAGGAGGCTTTGCATCCCGCACGACCTCCAATTGCTGGCGTGCAAGGTCGTACTTGCCCAAATTGAAGTATGCGGTTGCCAGTTCAAGCCTGACCCGGTAAAGGTTGGGATCAATGTCAAGCATCTCATTAAATTTCTTGATGGCCGAACCAGGAGCTCCTCCCCTTTGAGCGCACATAGCGGACCAGAACATGATATCCATGGTCTCCAGCTTTTCCGAAATCTCTCTGAAAAAAGGAAGGGCCCTGGCGTATTTTCTGTCATAAAACAGGGTCAAGGCTTGGGCCAACTTTTTGTCAAGCGCCTCTATTTCTTCAGGAGTCATCTTCTTCAGCCTATTGAGAGCCTCTTCGTCTTTTCCTTGGGCGGCCCTGGTCTTTTCAATCGGACCCGGATATGACTCGGTGTTCTGGTCGGGTTGCCCAAAGCACTGAGCTGAGAAA
Organism: Thermodesulfobacteriota bacterium; assembly: GCA_034190285.1. Lineage (GTDB taxonomy): Bacteria > Desulfobacterota > DSM-4660 > Desulfatiglandales > Desulfatiglandaceae > JAXHTA01. Next base: position 16,205 of record JAXHTA010000013.1, read on the forward strand.
AAAAACACCAGAAGTATGGATAAGGTGAGAGAGGTGAGAACGGATAACGGGTGCATTTCTTTAAGCTTCATAGGTATCCTCCTGACCTTTTCCCTGCCGGGGGAGGGCAAGATAGTGGGGGCGAGCCCCCTGTGCAATCAAATAAGGCAAGATCTTGAGGTTTTGAAGAGGGAGACCTACATGGCCCCTGTATAGAAAGGAGTTCTGCAATATTTCGCCGAAACCTTATCTTATATGTAAGAATCTGTCAAGGTGGGTTTCCGCAGTTTGATTTGCCTTGACACATTATCGCATTTTTTTTATTGTCTGCGCGCAAAAAAATGCACTCTTATCTTGCTGGTATCCCTTCTGAGAAGCAGTAATGGATCTTCAATCCCTGTGCTCAGGTGGATGTTTTGTATCAGTTCACAAGGCTCCGGGATCAGAAGTCAGCGCCGATTTCGCGACGGGTTTGAGCATACGAAATGTCCCAAGGACAAAGATTGTATTTTCCATAAATCGTTTGAAGTATCAGTTGTTTTCAAGTTTTCTGGCCTCTGAAAGCCTGGGACTGCTGCGATATTGTCACCCCGCACAGGTAAGTACTCGAAGTACTGGACCTATGTCTTCTACTGTGAGCTGACTTATCCTTCAAAGAACTGATTCCCCTAACCCCGGGGCTCTGACTCCCCGCTGTAAGGATACCGGCGATGAGTGAGGATGAGCGTGCCCTGGTCTGGTATTATATGAAGACCTCGTTTTTTCAGCCTCTTGAGGAAAAGCTACTCGACCTAAAGAGGCAGGATCGGCTTCGTTCTCTGCCCCCCGTGGAGCTGTTTGGCGATGTCCGCGCTGAGATCGGAGGAAAAGATGTCATGCTTTTTTGCTCCAACAGCTACCTTGGCCTATCTTCGGATCCAAGGTTGAGGGAAGCTGTAAGGCGTTCACTGGTTCGGTATCCCGTGGGTAGCGGTGCGGCGCGGCTAATAAGTGGGAACACTTCCCTTCACGCAAATCTCGAGAGAAAATGCGCCGAACTCAAGGGTTGTGAGGCTGCCGTTCTTTTCTCTACTGGCTACATGGCCAACATAGGGATCATTTCTTCCATGGCCGGGCATGGAGATGTGATATTCAGTGACGCTTTCAACCATGCGAGCGTTGTGGACGGGTGCCGGATGAGCATGGCTGAGACAGAGATATTTCGCCACAGAGACTATGCCCACCTTGAGGGGCTTTTAGAAGCGAAGGCTCCCAGAAACGGTGGAAAGGCGGTCATCATCACGGACAGCGTCTTCAGCATGGACGGAGACGTGGCCGATATGCATAAGATATGCGAGCTTGCTGCACGCTACGGGGCACTCGTAGTGATGGACGATGCTCATGGAACCGGGGTGCTCGGCCCCACTGGCGGAGGGCTTGCAGAAGAGCAGAACTGCGAAGAGAAGATAGACGTCTTTGTAGGGACCCTCGGGAAGGCACTGGGATGCTTTGGGGCATTTGTCGCGGGGAAAAAGCTCGTGATAGATTGGATTGTCAATAAAGCCCGCACATTCATTTACACGACTTCCCTGCCTGTCTCTGTAGTTGCTGCGGCCGACGCAGCCGTAGATATCTCTATCTCGGAGGAGTGGCGAAGAGAGCGTCTGCGAAGTTTATCCCGGCTTGTCTTCGAAGAAATCTCCGCCCTGGGAAAAGGGGTCGTCAATCAGACCAGAGACGGCAGCAGTTTACGGCCTTTTACTCCCATTATCCCACTTATAGTGGGTGAAGACAGAGCCGCCGTGGAGTTGAGCCAAAGGCTGTTACAGGAAGGTCTGTGGGTGCAGGCCGCCAGACCTCCTACTGTGGCGGAACACACTTCGCGTCTGCGCATCACCCTCAGCGCCGCACACACAAACGCCGATGCGGAAAAACTTCTCAATGCTCTGACCAAACATTTGACGATCATGGGCATATGATGGCGAGTCTTAAAGGAGATCGACATGGGTATAGAT
>JAXHTA010000130.1:0-9189 GCA_034190285.1 Thermodesulfobacteriota bacterium
TTGACAGGAGTTCATACCATGAATTAATGGCGGCTCCGATAGCATCGTCGTCAAAAGGATCACCGCCGATGACGGAGTTGCTTGGGTATGAGAGGCATGGAAGATAATATTCACCGAAAAAATCGTAGACGCCTGTATAACCACAGGTAGAGTAATATACCCAATCGTTGGCGGATGTGCGTTTCAGCCATTCTGCAGGGTGGGGCCAGCTCTTACCTCTTCCTTGAATGTACTTTATTTCTCCATTTAGGTTTAGCTGAAAAACGTGATCAGGAGTAGTTATCTCCACAAAACGGCCGTACCTGATCGGATAACTGGCCTTAGAGTAGTCCCCAGACCCTTGCTTATCAAGCATAATGTGGAAATCGTTGAATTGATATGATTTCATATCCCGTTGTACCTGATCATCATCATTGCAATGTCGTCAGACTGCGGTACTGAGCCGGCATGTCGCCTAACTTCTTGAAGGACTCCCGTGATTATGTCTTTGACCGGCCTGTTCTGAAGTGACGTAACCTCTTGCAGCAACCGCCTATTTGAGAATAGAGTGCCATTCCTGTTCATGGCTTCTGTAACGCCATCTGTATATAAGAATAGGCCATCTTTGGCGTCGAGTGTCACGGTTGCCTCTTTATAGATGATTTCAGGCGTTACTCCAAGTCCGGGTCCGCTTGACTCTGCCTTAAAAGACACTCCTGCGCCGTGTCTTACAAGAATTGGCGGGTTGTGGCCGCCGTTCGCATAACGGATTTCGCCGGTTCTGACGTTAAGAATCCCTATGATCAAAGTAACAAACATGACGTTTGGGTTGTCTGCACACAGTATCTGATTAATTCTGCTCATCATGTCGGAGGGCGAAGGGTAATACTGTGCGGAGTTTTTCACTAGAGTCCTGGTAATCACCATGAATAGAGAAGCCGGGACGCCCTTGTCGGAGACGTCTCCCAATGTAAAGCAAAGATGCTCTTCGTCGATGAAAAAGAAATCATAGAGGTCTCCTCCTACTTCTCTGGCCGGAACCAGACTGGCGAATATATCAAACTCCTCGTGTTCCGGAAAAGGTGGGAAGTTCTTGGGTAAGACACCCATTTGAATGTCTCGCGCCACATTCAGCTCGCTTTCCATTCCTTCAATTTCTTTGGCATGTTGCAGTGCTTGCTTTTCAGCAATTCGGAGTTTGAAGAGGCCAAGGAGAGTGAAGTTGCCCACAAGCATTATTATAGGATACAGCGGGGAGATAAAGACATTCTTCGATTGTAACATCCACAGCCCGCCGAACCACAGAAAAACGGCGCCGAGCCCCAAGAACAGCAAGCTGCCCAAAGGCCTGCTCCGGGACAGAACAAAGGAAACAAGAATGCCGACACACAATGCTGTGAAAAGTTCAGCTCCGTGTGCCCAGGAAGGCCGTTTAAGAAATGCCTTGTGAAGGATATTATCGACGACACTGGCATGGAATTCAACCTCTGGATAGAGCGGACCCGTTGGAGTCGTGTAGGTATCCTTGAGTCCAGCCGCAGAAGAACCAACAAAGACGACATGGCCAAGAATGACTTTCTTGCCAATTCGGTCGTTAAGCAAATCACCCGCCGAAATATATTCAAACGCCCTTCTCTTTGTACGATAGCGGATAAGCAGATTTCCGGATGCATCCAGAGGGATAATGGTTCCATTGACTTGCAGCCATTCCACCCCAAGTGCGGAAGTCTTCAGAAAAACTCTCTTGGCATTGACCGCCTGCATAACTGAAACCAGTGCCAGACTTGGATATATATGGTCCTGAAATCGCATCAGAAGCGGGGCCCGGCGAATTATTCCGTCGTCGTCAGGCCTGATGTTGACAAAACCAGAGCGCGTGACAGCACGTGAAAAGACGGGAAGAGGAGCGACAACTCCGATACCTCCTGGAAGATTGACTTTCTTGTTCGGGCTGTCGGCGGCGTGGAGAATGATGACATCCAGTGGATGCAGGATGGGGGATTGCCCTCCATTGCCTGAGGCGAGAAACTGATACCCTATCACAAACGGTCCGCGTGCCAAAACGTCGGCCAGCATTGTGTCGTTGTCATGGAACCTAACGGGGATTTCGTCGAGGCTTAACTCAAGACCGAATCCCTTGTCGAGTTCACGCTTTACAATTTTAAGCGATGTTCTATCCGGTTCGGCAAGGATGATGTCCAATCCAACGGCGGACGGACCAGCAGCCGCAATCTTTTCCAGCAGCTCGGCTACCTGGTATCTGGGCCACGGCCACTGTCCGAATTCTACCAGGCTCTTTTCGTCAATATCGACGATGACAGGTAGAGGAGGGCCACAGTCCGAAAGAGAGCCGTGCATGGCATCATAGAACTTTTTGTCAAGGATGGTGAGAAACGCGGGCCTGGAAAAGGCAAGACAGAGAAACAGGCAGGAAGAAAGAAGACCGTATAGCGCAATAGCCTTTCTTTCCTTTGACTCAGCGAGTAGGAAAGACAAACGGGTAGGAGCAAGGCGAGGCTTTTCAGATATGGCATTTGGCATTGGATAGTAGACCCTAACGTTGCATAAATCTTCGGCCCAAGATCTAAGCTCGCTTTAGATCAGGCCATAAAAAAGCGTCATGCCATTTTCAGTATTGCACAGTATGTTTGATGCGCCTTCACCCCTGAAAATGCCCTAAACTCCCTTGCTGAGCTGATCCAAAGCGTTTTGATCTCGAATTTAGGCAACGTTATGGTAAAGGCTAGCCAGCACAGGCTAAGCTCTAGCGGACAATTACTTCCACCCTCCTGTTGCGTGGTTCAGGCGCATTGTCCTCAGTCTTGATAAGGAGGTTGCCTTCACCGTGTGATGTCACGCTGATGGCTTCGGAGGCAATACCCCCGGCGATGAGCAGGTCCTTCACCTTTTCAGCACGTCTGTGGGAAAGCCCGATGTTGAATTTGTTTGAGCCACATCGATCTGTATGACCGTTCACACTAATGTCGGTTGAAGCCCGTTTTCGGGCCTCGGCTATTATTTCATCCACAAAGAGGGACGAAGCTGGACTAAGCTCAATGGAATCCCAAAGAAAATACAGGATATACTTTTCAGGAGTAATTGGTTCGGAAGAAAGGGCATCTGCAAAAATTTGCTTGACCTTCTCGTCAGGCACGAGAATCGGTGTGGGCGCATCGCCTCGCTTGACAGATACGGCATCGCCGGCCAGGCTTAGGGTGCTGACGCCGTATTTGTTTCTGATTTCAATTTGGCCCACCTGATGGTCCCGATCTGGGAGAAGCACGATGACCGTTTTTCCGGAACAACAGCCCACAAGAGAAAAGATGAATAACAGGAGAATTGTGAAATTTCTTGGCTTATACATGGTTGTCAATTCCTGATTTGAGCAACGAACTTCGTCCCCCTGACCGCCACGGTCCCATCGGGAGTCTCGATCACAATAGACTCCGGAGAAAGCTTGCCGATTGCACCTGAGATAAAGACAAACGTTCCCCTGATCATACGGCTTACCAGTGAAAAATCCTTCTTCAAAGGGTCAAAACGGAATTCATTCATGGCAAGCTCGCTATTAGGTCCAAGCGAAAAGACTGTATCATCCTGGAGGATAATTCCCGCCGATCCGTTGCGGCCTGTCTTTATGGTGTCTTTGACAAAAAGTCGACTGCCAATCACGGGATTTACTTTAGTTTCTTGGCGTAGAATCAACACTTTTCCCTCTAACGTCTTGACACTACCTATATGCAATTCATTGGCCCGGGCGACTTCCAGCCGAAACACGCAAAGCAGACACATGACGGCGCAAACATGTTTCATATCCCAGTCCCTCCTGCAAAAACAAACGATAACGTTATGTGGGTCCCGATTAAGGATAACTTCATCTTTGAAAAAAGAAATAGAAGACAAAACGGCTTTTTGTCAAGGAAAAGGCGAACGCATCAGTACTCGGCGTCAGTCGCTGGTGACGCACCAGAGCGAAATTAAGGCATAAACCACTGTACATCAGCCTGCTAGAATGACGACAACTTATCTTCTGAATACCTCCCAATTCACCCTCACGTTGCCAGCTGATCAGATTATCGGCATTCTTCGGCTAATCTTTAATCAAAATCCGCTCTCCGCCAAACACACCATCTTCTGGTCCGGTCGAAAAAGATTACCAGCAGGGCAAGGAAGAGATAAATGGTATCTCGAGCAAGCAACTGGATTGCGGCATCTGTTTGGCCGGTGTTGCCAAAGGAAAAACAGCCGCAATCAAATTCATGACCCCTTATGAGATTGATTGTCAGGGCAATAATGAAGACAGTAAGCATTCCGCCAACAATAAGGGCGGCAGACCTGGGATAGACTCCCAAAAGCAGTGCGAGGCCTGAAAAAAGCTCCATATACGGGAGGATTATTGCGATTAGATTTATCGAGAAGTCGGGAAAAAGATAGTAGCCGTAAATTATTTTTGCAAAATCTGCCGGCTCAAAGATTTTATGGCAACTTGCATAGAGGAACGTCAAGCCGAGAACCCAGCGCGCGACAAGTTCCAGCCAGTTGCTGCACAACAGCCTTCTTACTTCGCTATTCAAGAGGATACCCCTCCGCTTCCCAGCACATATAGCCATCAATAAATATCTTCACATCTGTATATCCCTCATCAATGAGGTATTGGGCAAGCTCGTGGCTTTCCTCGCACTCTCTTCCGTAGCAGTAGGTGACAATTGAAATTGACGTCGGATATTGTCCTGCAAACTTATCAATAAGCTCGTTGAATTGGCGGACAGGCAGGGATATTGCGTTTTTGATGTGGCCATCTTCGTAAGCCTGCCGTGCACGGGCGTCGACAAAAACGGCGCTTCCTTTGTCATAAATCTCTTTTGCATCGAGGATATTGTCTATTTCGAGTTCATGGACGATAAAATCGTCTTTGGCTCTGGCTGTTACGACGCCCTGGGATTTGTCCCATTCTCCGAAAAGCGCGATACCTTTCGGGGAAAGAAAGTTCGCCGTAAATGCGACAATAACGGCAAGGCCCAGTATGATCAAAATCCCTTTTGCGGTATCTTTACCTGACACGTCTCTCCCATGCCCTCAAAATGGGGTTTACGTAACATGCCTTAAGACCCACTTTCTTCGTTCGGGGCCCGGGTGACCAATAACGGATTTAGAATATATAATTTAATATAAGGGTTCTCAAGAAATTTATTTTATCGTAACACGTTAGCGCTTTGAAACAAATATGAGCAGGTGACAGCGCTTTGTCTTCAAAATGCTAAATTCCCGCATTTCTTCTTTGTGGCCCGAGGCCTCTGCAAATTCTCTTGACCCTTGACTGTTCTTTTTCTATACTTCCCTTCTGATTTTGAGTTCAGTCTTTTGGAAGGCGTTTCGCATTTGGCGGCCAACCTACGGTGGACCTGGGTATGCGCTGAGTCCGGAGATGGTCGCCGTAATTTTTTGGAGACGCCCTAATTGCCGTAGATTCTCAGGAGGTCAATTATGGGAAAAGTAGGAATTATAGGGGTTGGACAAAGTGCCTTTGTGCGCGGTTATCCTGGTGCAATCAGAGAGCTGGCCTTTGAGGGATTCAAGGCAGCCATGGAAGATGCCCGGGTTACTTCCTCGGACATCGATGCTTCCATCATCTGCTCGGCCCCCGAATATGATAAACAACGCTCACCTGCCGGGGTATTTGCAGAGTATTTCGGCCTGACGCCCCAGCCCACCTGCTATCTTGAAACATTGTGTTCGTCCAGCAGCATGGGCCTGAGGATGGCCTACTCGCTGGTCAAATCCGGTCTTCATGATGCTGTGGCCGTCATCGGCTTTCAGAAGATGTCGGAGATTTCCTCTGCGGAATCTCAGGAAAGGATGGGCAGGGGCGCTGATATTCAATGGGAAAGCCCTTTCGGGACCATGATGCCAGCCTACTACGCCATGTATGCCAGGGCGCATATGGAAAAATATGGGACCACACCCGATGATTTGGCCCTTATAAGGGTAAAGGCGGCTACATACGGTCAGATCAATGACAAGGCGGTTTACCGCAAACCGGTCACCTTTGAGATGTTCTCCGATCCTGAAAGCCCCATGTCCAACCCGGTGGCAAGTCCTCTTAGGGTAGGTGATTGCTGCGCCAATGCGGATGGAAGCTCGTGTGTCATAGTGGCCAGCGAGGATAAGGCCAGGGCATTGTGCGAGAAACCGGTTTGGATCCTGGGCCTCGGCGCGGCGTCCACAAGCGTGAACATGGCGGGCAGGGACTTGTTCACCGGCCTGACCGTGGGGCAGGAGGCAGGGAAACAGGCATATGAGATGGCCGGAATCACGCCTAAAGATGTTGATGTGGCAGAGGTCCACGACTGTTTCACGATCGCCGAAATGATGGCCTACGAAAACTTGGGCTTTGCAGGGCCCGGAGAAGGAAAAGAGCTGATCAAGGGCAAGGAGACCTACAAAGAGGGAAGCATTCCGGTGAATGTGGACGGCGGGCTTCTGTCAAAAGGGCATCCAATCGGCGCGACGGGCGGCTCTCAGGTGAGGACAATTGTCATGCAGCTTAGAGGCGAGGCAGGAGATATGCAGGTGAAAGATCCTGAGATTGGGCTGGTTCACAATATCGGGGGTGTAGGCCTTTACGGAAATGTCACGGTATTAGGGAGGTAAAGACATGGGCAAACAAAAAGAAGTAGATGATCGATTCAAGAAATTCGGAACTGTGAGTTTTACCTCCATTACAAAGGTCAATGACTTTATCGGCCACCTGGAAAAGGGAAAGATCATGGGTACTAAGTGCAAGGGCTGTGGTACATTTTTTTTCCCTCCCAGGGCTGACTGCTGCGAGTGCCTTTCAAGCGATATGCAATGGACTGAAGTATCGGGAAACGGAAAGCTCGTGACTTACAGCAAATTGGAATTTGCACCCGTCGGTTTCGAGGGCGACGTCCCCTACGCTATCGCCCTTTTGGACTACGGAGACTTCAAGATATTCGGAAGAATCGCAAAAGACATACCCGAAGAAGATATCTCAGTGGGAATGGAGATGAAGGCCGAAGTAAATGAGATGCCCGGCGGGCAATTGAATTATGTCTTTCAGAAGGCCTGATGGGGATCTGAACAAGGGAGAGACTCTTCTATACATTCCATCCAGCGGTCGATATCTGAAGTGTCCCGGTCAAGAAAAACGGCAAAGCTACAGGGGCCTTCAGACAGACCCTCTACATACCCGGCCCGGGTCCTGATTCCTTCGAGCGTGCCTGTCTTGAAGAGGACTCTCCCTGATCTTCTGAGCAAATGCCGGTGTGGTTTGAATTTTTCCAGGACCGCCAGCATATCCATTGCCGTGAGACGGTTTTCTCTGGAGAGCCCTGATCCTTCCACAAATTCAATGCCTGCTGCGTTTAGTTCCTTTGCAGCATAGTCAGATACCACTCTGACCCCTTTATCCAATGTGCCTGGAGGCCCATATGCCTGGGCTCCCATGGCGATGAGGACCTGATTCGGCATAAAATTGTTTGAAAATACCATGATTTGTTTAAGGATTTCCTCCAGAGTGAATCTGGATCGGTAGGTGTAGAAAAGCCTATCTTCAGGCCTCACGGCCCCTATGCGGACCTTCCCGTCACCTTCGATGCCCCTATCTCTCAGAAAGTGGAAAAGCAACTCCCCTGCGTAACGTGCAGCCTCCAGAGGATCGTGAGTGAAGGTATGCCGCCCTTTAGATAGCCCCAGCGCACGGATCTTTTCCCGCGCAAAAGGCACCATCGGTGTCTGGGGCTCCGCCGTCACGATTTTTTTCTTCTGATCGCGATAGAAGTTTACCGTATTAAAATTGGCGCATAATGCCCCAACGGGCGCATCATAGGGGTTGGTTGAGTGGCCGACGCCTGGGATTTCTATTATCCTGGAGAAGTAGCCGGCATCCACTATCAGGTCTCTAAAACCTTGAATCCTCACTGACAGGGCATCGGCGATCTCCTGCCAGACCTCCGAGATCAAGAGAGGATCTCCATAGCCCTTCACCTTCAAATCATGGTCAGGGCCTAGGTAGAATTCGGTCCGGAACCTGTAGGACAGTCCAAGGTGACGGATAGCCGCCAGGGCGGTGAGGAGCTTGAGTGTGGAGGCAGGAACACATTTTCTGGTTTCATTCTTCTTGCACAGTATCTGGCCCTCAGGGCCAGCGACCACAAAAGCACCGATAAAAGAGAATCTTTTCAGACAAGGCCCCTCCTGGCCTGCCTGTGAACAGACCGGCGATGACACCCATGATGTCAGCAAGATGACGGCAAGGATCATTGCCAGGCCTGTCTTTTCAAGGGTCCCGCCGGCCGTGAGGCTCCAGCAAATGTGCATCAGGTGCGCAAGGGCCATGGCCTTCTCGGATCAAATCCCATTCTCGGGTATATCCTCCGGAAGAGGATTGTCGAGGAAATCCTGGAGGATTTCAATTCTATCGGAGGTCGATTTTCGCCTGTCAACGAAGATGTGGTAATCTCCTTTTATCTTACAGATTCCTCCCTTGAGTTTTAAACCGGCCGCTTCGAGCAGGTCATAATGGACGCAGAGTCCTCTTTGAGAGGCCCGTTCCTCCAATTCGGATAATCGATTCTGGAGGGCAGGCGATGGGCGGATTTTTTTCTTTGCCGATTTCATAACAATTCACATAGGCATTATAGCACCAAGCCCAAACATGTCAAGGGTCAGGCCTACACATTTGACAAAACCGCCCTGATTTGTTAAAATGGCGACGATAACGCTGAAATGAGATAATGTAGCCACCCATCGGATTATGGCCAGGCCACTAAGAATAGAATTTCCCCATGCATTTTATCATGTTACCTCACGCGGGAACGAACGGAAGGCGATTTATAAGAGCCAACGTGACAGGGAGAAGTTTCTTGTTTACCTCAAGTCCGCCACAGAGAGGTACGGCGCCGTAATACACTTGTATTGCCTCATGGGCAATCACTATCACCTTCTCGTTGAGACGCCGTTGGGGAATCTGTCGCAGATCATGCATCATATCAACGGGGCATATACCACCTATTTTAACATCAAACGAAAAAGGTCCGGACACCTGTTTCAAGGTCGCTACAGGGCAATATTGGTCGATATAGATGAATATGCGAAACATCTTTGCAGATATGTTGACTTAAATCCTGTCCGGGCTGGACTTTCTGAAGATCCTGAAAACTATAGGTGGTCAAGTTGCCGGTATTATAC
>JAXHTA010000131.1:0-9154 GCA_034190285.1 Thermodesulfobacteriota bacterium
AAAAAACTGGTTGGTTAGCTAAAGGCTAATGGCTAAGAGCTAATTGCTCCATCCTGAAATCTTGTGTTTCCGGATGGACACTATCTCGCAAATCTACTCGGATTGTTCTCAAATTTTCTTGAAAATCCCAACGTCTTTATGTACGCTGGTTCCCAGTTTCATGGGTGTTCTTCCTCTATTTGAGTTTATTCTTCAATAAACCTTTATAGACAAAGAACGCCTTTTTTTTCAACCTGTTCTATATTCTAAACAATGCTTTTTGCACTACCTACACATTTGGACATCTGCAAATGAAGAAGGGAGGTCAATATGGTTGTTGAGAATACTCAGGCAAATGGTCGTTTGACCAACAAGTTTTCGTTTTTTGACAAGCTTTTTATGGGTATCGGGTTCTATGCTGTCACCGCTATCGGCGTCTATGGCATTTACCGAGAAAGCGTCATATATGGTCTGCTTTACGTGGGGTTCCTTGTTTTTGGATTTCTGGTGCTCTTTGGCTACGGTCTTTGTGCTCATTGCCCACATCCCTACAAACATTCGGATTGCCTTTTTCCACCGTTCGGACAGCTATTCACAAAAATGTATAAATTTCGCCCTGAGCCGGCGACGATAATTGATAAGACCGCTTTTTTTGTAATAATGGGTGGGATAGTGGTCATACCTCAATATTGGTTGTTTAAGGATTATACCCTCCTGGCCATTTTCTGGATATTCTGTATTCTTACCTGTGCCGGATTTCTGCTTTTTGAATGCAGGAGGTGTAGGAACGTCAACTGCCCATTTAATATGGCAAAACAGGGATCCGTAAACGGAGCTTAAAAAAGGAACCAAGATATGGCCCGAAGGATTTGGGGTGGGCGTTTTCGTGAGGAGACGGATGCCCTGGTAAACAGGTTTAACGCCTCCATCGGTTTTGACCGCCGTCTTTATGCCCAGGATATTGACGGCAGCATGGCCTACTGCCGGATGCTGGCCAAACAAGAGATCATCTCTGATGATGACGCTTCTTTGATTATAGATGCCCTTTTCGAGATAAAGAGAGACCTGGAACGAGGCAAGATCTCTTTTGAGGAAGACTGCGAAGATATCCATAGTCTTGTTGAAAAGACGCTTGTGGATAGGATAGGGATTGTTGGTGAAAAACTGCATACGGGCAGGAGCCGAAATGATCAGGTGGCCTTGGATGTCAGGCTTTACGTCAGGGAAGCCATTAACCGCATTCTGACTCTAATCAGGGCGACACAGCTCGCACTCGTCAGGCTTGCCGAAGAAAACTTCGATCTGATGATGCCTGGCTACACCCATTTGCAGCGCGCCCAGCCGGTACTTCTTGCCCATCATTTGCTCGCATACTACGAGATGTTGAAAAGGGACGGGTCTCGCTTTCTCGAATCCCTCAAACGGGTGGATGTCCTTCCCCTGGGCAGCGCAGCCCTTGCGGGTTCCACGTTCGATCTGGACAGGGAGATGCTGGCCCGTGAGCTGGGTTTCGACGGTATAACTGAGAATAGCATGGATGCCGTAAGTGATCGGGATTTCGTCCTGGAGTTCCTTTTTGACGGCTCTGTCCTGATGATGCACCTCAGCAGGCTTAGTGAGGAATTGGTGATCTGGTCTAGCCAGGAGTTCGGGTTTTGCACTATTTCCGATGCCTTTTCCACTGGCAGTAGCATCATGCCGCAAAAGAAGAATCCTGATCTGCCGGAACTCATAAGGGGAAAGACGGGCCGGGTGTATGGGCACCTGATCTCTCTTTTGACCACAATGAAAGGACTTCCTCTTGCCTATAACAAAGATATGCAAGAGGATAAAGAGGCCCTGTTTGACGTGTCCGATACCATCGAGATTTGTCTCGAGGTGATGGCCCGTCTTCTTGGGGAGATCTCTTTCAGCGGGGAACGGATGAAAGAGGCCACCAAGAAAGGCTACCTGGTGGCTACTGATCTGGCCGATTATCTTGTGCGGAAGGGCATTGCCTTTCGCGAGGCCCATGAGATCGTCGGGAATATGGTCGCTTTTGCTGTGGATCATGAAAGAGAGCTGGGTGATCTCACCCTGGACGAGATGGAGAGTTTTTCAAGACAAATTGGCCAGGATGTCTACGAATGGCTTGATCCGGCAGCGTCCATAAGAAGAAGAAATACGCCGGGTGGAACAGGACCGGATGTGGTGAAAAACAGCCTGAATGAGGCAAAGCGGGAGCTGGGCGTTTGAGTCGAAAACTAGGTGCCTTTTACATTCTTTTGGGCGTGGCCCTTATATTGTCCCTGTCGGACTGTGGCAAGAAAGGACCGCCTTTCCTGCCTCGAGGGGATATGTCTTTTTTCGTTACACAGTTGAAGGGCGAATGGGAGGATGGGGCCGTTGTCTTGACGGGGCGCGTACAGGTTCTACGGGGCAGAAAAGCCGAAATATCAGACGTCATTGGCTGTAGAGTTTTTCATGTCCGTTACGCATTCGATCATGCCCCGTGTGAAAGTTGCCCAATTGACTATCCGGATCACCGGGATATCAAGGGAGAGGTGATAGTGGGCGAGAAATTTTACTGCGTTGTCCCGATGAAAAACCAGGTCGGGGTCCATTATTTTGAGGTCCGACTGATTGGCCGAAAGGGCGCAATCGGGCCATTATCTGACAGGTTGAAAGTTGAATATCTGGAGAGCCATGCATCATTTTCATTATAAGAACAACGACCTTTACTGCGAAGAAGTCCTCGTCTCAAGAATTGCAGAAGAAGTGGATACGCCCTTTTATCTTTATTCTTATGCCACGTTGTTGCAACACTTCAGGGTCTTTGACCATGCCTTTGACGGGATAAGGCACCTGACCTGTTATTCTGTGAAGGCCAATTCCAACCTCGCAGTCCTGAGGCTTTTTGCCCTGGAAGGGGGTGGAGTGGACATCGTATCGGGTGGGGAGCTATACAGGGCCTTGAAGGCCGGAGTGAAGCCAGGAAAAATCGTTTATTCAGGTGTGGGCAAACAGGTCGCACACCTTGAGTATGCCATTGAATCAGGCATCCTCATGTTCAATGTCGAATCCGCCCAGGAGATACTGAAACTGGATAAAGCGGCAAGTAGAATAGGGAAGAGGGCGAAAGTGGCCATACGGGTCAATCCTGACGTGGATCCAAAGACCCACCCCTATATTTCAACGGGTCTGAAAGAAAACAAGTTTGGAATCGACATCAACGATGCCCCCGAGCAGTATCGCATGGCGGCTCGCATGAAGAATCTGGAGGTCTCAGGGGTTTCTTGCCATATTGGATCGCAGCTGACCCAGGTGGAACCATTTGTGGCAGCGCTTGGGAAAGTCAAGGAACTGATAAGGAACCTTGAGGAGGCCGGTATACGGATCGATTACCTGGATCTGGGAGGTGGGCTGGGGATACCCTATGAGAGGGAGGAACCTCCCCATCCCAGCGAATATGCAGGGGCCATTCGGGCAGAGCTTGGGACAGCGGATCTGACCCTTATCCTCGAGCCTGGTCGTGTGATTACAGGTAATGGGGGGATCCTGGTGACAAGAGTTCTCTACACCAAGCCTACAAGGGAAAAGCTGTTCGTTATCGTTGATGCGGCCATGAACGATCTGGCGAGGCCGAGCCTGTACAATTCGTATCATAGGATTCAGCCTGTGAAATCCCCTGGTGGCCGGGAGAGGGTCAAGGCCGATATCGTGGGTCCCATATGTGAGTCGGGAGATTTCTTTGCAAAGAAAAGGGAAGTGGATGCCTTTGAGGCCGGCGAGTTAATGGCGATTATGAGCGCAGGGGCCTATGGCTTCAGCATGTCCTCCAATTACAATTCAAGGCCCAGGCCGTGCGAGGTACTGGTCAAAGGAGATCGTTATTATGTCATAAGGGAAAGGGAGACCTTTGAAGACCTGGTGAAAGGAGAAGTGATACCGGATTTCTTGATGGGTGATAGATATGGAAACGATCGAATTCTGGAAGATGAACGGAAGCGGAAACGATTTCATCGTGATTGACAACAGGAATGGACGGGTCAAGGACGAAGACATGGGTCGTCTGGTAAAGATGGCGTGCAGGCGCAGGAAATCTGTTGGTGCTGACGGTGTGATCTTTGTCATTGGATCGGATCGGTATGATTTCGGCTGGAGGTTTTTCAACGCTGACGGCGGGGAGGTGGGAATGTGCGGTAACGGCGGACGTTGTGTTGCCCGTTTCGCGTTTCTAAAGGGGATTGCCGGCCCTGAAATGGCCTTTGAGACTCTTGTGGGACCAGTTTCTGCTGAAGTGAACGGTCGTGTGGTAAGGGTTCTCATGCCAAGGCCCACCGGTCTTTCTATGGATATGGATTTGGAGTACGGCCAAGGATGGAAAAACATTGACTTTGTCAATACAGGAGTTCCACATGTTGTAGTCTGTGTTGAAGACCTTGCGAATCATCCTGTCAGGGAACAGGGCAAAGCCATTCGTTACCACAAGAAGTTTGCTCCGGAAGGAACCAATGCCAACTTTATGACGGTGACCGGCCAGGACATGCTTGATGTCAGGACCTACGAAAGGGGTGTTGAAGACGAGACGTTGGCCTGTGGGACCGGGGCCATTGCCTGCGCCGTAGTGTCATCGATGCGTGGGATGGTGAATTCTCCGGTGACAGTGAGGACCACGGGAGGTGAGCGATTGTCCATACACTTCCGTAAGAAGGGTTCCACCCCGGAAGGTGTTGAGGAAGTCTGGCTTGAAGGCAACACATCGATAGTCTACAGCGGCCAACTCAACGAAGAGGCTTTATGAGAGATTTCGAGTGTTTTTGGGTGGACTGTCCACGAGCACCTCTGAACCCACGAATGATTTTGATAAATCTAAGGAGATTGAAATGTTAAAAGGATCCATTGTCGCTATTGTGACCCCGTTCAAAGAGGGGAAAGTGGATGAAGAGGCCTATAGGCAACTGATAGAGTTTCAGATCGAAAACGGTACCAGCGCGATTGTACCCTGCGGCACAACAGGGGAGTCGGCCACCTTGGACATAGAGGAGCATAACAAGGTTATTGATATTGCCGTTGAGGCCGTTAACAAAAGGGTCCCGGTCATTGCCGGAACCGGCGGCAACAGCACTAGTGAGGCTATTGAACTTACTGAGCATGCCAGAAAAGCGGGTGCAGACGCCACACTTCAGGTGACTCCTTACTATAACAAGCCCACCCAGGAGGGTCTTTATCAGCACTTTAGGGCCATTTGCGAGGCAGTGCCCCTGCCCCAGGTCCTTTATAATGTGCCGAGCCGGACCAGCGTCAATATGCTCCCTGAAACAGTGGCCCGTTTGGCTGAATTGTCACAAGTAGTTGCTATTAAAGAGGCATCTGGGAATCTTGGCCAGATGGCCGAAGTCATTAGACTCGCAGGAGACAAGATCATTCTGCTGTCCGGTGATGACAATCTGACCCTTCCAGTATTGTCTATCGGGGGGAAGGGCGTCATTTCCGTGGTCGCCAATATTGTGCCCGGTGATACGTCTGATATGGTAAGGGCATGGGAAGTTGGGGACGTCAATACTGCAAGAAAGCTTTTCTTCAAACTTCTCCCTTTATGCCAGGCAATGTTTTACGAGACTAATCCGGTCCCTGTGAAGGTATCTCTGGCGCTGATGGGAAAGATCCGGGAAGAACTGAGGCTGCCCCTGGTCCCCATGGCCCCTTCAAATCTCGATAGGCTGAAGAAGGCCCTCACTGACTATGGTCTTCCTCTGGAGGTTTCTTAGGATGTAATATTTCAGCCCTCGTTGATGGAATGTGCCTCACCGGGCCTGTGAGCCCCATTCTTTTTTTGGGGTTAAGGTGCTATTGCCATGAAACGACTCATCCTGTTTATGTTGGCCTTTCCGATGCTCGCGATCATGCTTCTTTTTGTTATCAGAGGTCCTGATGGGAGACCGCTTCTGACAAAAGACACGATCAAGGCCCCGCGGATCGAACTACACGGATTTTCGAAGGTCAAAGGGCTTTTCGAAAAGAAAGACCCGCCCGTAAAGAAAGAACCGCCGGCACAAAATACTACCAGGATGTACAAGTGGAGGAATGCGGACGGCGTTTGGTGTTTTTCCGACAAACTCAATGCCGATGGCCCATATGAGGTTATACATGTAAAGCCGAGGCCCAGAATCGTTCAAACGGACGATAATGAGATTGATTTAGATATTGGGGATCAAGAAACAGACAGCCTTACACAGGACAGTGAAAACATGGCTTCCGTTCCGCCCCCGAAAGTCGCCCCCGTCTTTCAAGGCCCTCGATTGATTGAACAGGCCAAAGAACTCAAGAACCAGGTTGAAGAAAGAAACCGGGAGATGGATCGTCTCATGGAAACATATGTGCCTTAGCAGAGTTGCGGGTGTGTTCTTTTCATAAGTTGCTGTGATGCGATATTGCAGAGTCGTTTCATGACGTTTTAAGATCGTCGTGTGTTTGGCAGAAGGAATTATGGATCGGGATATTGAAGGGGCATTGAGGAAATACTGGGGCTATGATGGATTTCTTCCTTTGCAGAAGGAGGCGATGGAATGCGTGGGTCATAATCGGGATTCGATCGTGGTCTTGCCGACCGGGGGTGGAAAGTCCCTTTGTTATCAGGCACCAGCTGTCACAATGCCGGGTATGGCTGTTGTAGTTTCACCCCTGATATCGCTTATGAAGGATCAAGTGGATGCCCTTGTAGAATGCGGAGTCCCAGCAGCGCGTATAGACAGCACCCTTTCTTCAGCAGAACAAAGGGAGGTCTTCAGCCGGATTCGCGACAGGAAGCTCAGACTCCTTTACGTCGCGCCCGAGCGAATCGTCTTGGACGGCTTTATTGAATCCTTAAAGAAGATCGAAGTCTCTTTCATCGCCGTAGATGAGGCCCACTGCGTGAGCATGTGGGGGCATGATTTCCGGCCGGAATACCGGGAACTCAGGATTCTTAAAGATGCCTTTCAAGGTATCGCCGTTCACGCCTACACTGCCACTGCCACCGAACAGGTTCGAGACGACGTGGCCCGGCAGTTGTGCCTGAAAAATGCCAAGGTACTAGTTGGATCTTTTGATCGGCCGAATCTTGTTTACAGGGTGGAGCGGCGCTCAAATAGGCTGAACCAGGTGCGTGCTGTGCTCGATCGACACAGAGGCGAATCGGGCATTATTTACTGCATCCGGCGCGCTGACGTGGATTCGATGTGTATGGAATTGGCCGAAAAGGGCTATAGGGTCGTGCCTTATCACGCAGGTATGAACGATGAGGACCGAAAGAAGAGCCAGGACGCCTTTATCAAAGAAAAAGTAGATACCATTGTGGCCACAATCGCCTTCGGCATGGGTATCGACAAGTCGAACGTGCGTTATGTGATTCATGCTGGCATGCCCAAGTCGCTTGAACACTATCAGCAGGAAAGCGGCAGGGCGGGCAGAGATGGTCTCGAGGCCGAATGCTGTCTATTCTATTCAGGAGGCGACTACGGGACTTGGAGGAGCATCCTTAGGGACCTTGGGCCAGAGGCAAAAAAGATCGCCCTATCTAAGTTGAACGATATGTACGAGTATTGTACGGGTATCATTTGCAGGCACAGGGCTATTGTCAATTACTTTGGTCAGGATCTGGCCAAGACCAACTGCGCGGCCTGTGATGTGTGCCTCGGGGACCTTGATTGCGCGGATGACTCTCTGGAGACGGCTCAGAAGATCCTCTCTTGCGTTATTCGATTGGGCGAGCGCTTTGGGGCCGACTACACAGCCTCGGTGCTGATAGGTTCGAGGGAGCAGCGCATCCTGGACAATGGCCACGATTCTCTGAGTACTTATGGCCTTCTATCCGATTTCACAAAGCGAGTCGCTCGCGACTGGATCGAACAGCTCGTTGCCCAGGGCTATATCCGAAAGAGCGATGAATACAGCGTTCTGAGTGTAACTGAAAAAGGGCGTTTCGTCCTTAAGGGAATGGAGACGCCTCGCCTGCTCAGGCCAGCCGCTAAACGCCCCGGGCCTGTCAGGGATGTGAAAGATTCGTGGGGCGGGGTTGATGAGCGTCTTTTTGACAAGTTGCGAGATCTGAGGAAGGAGATTGCGGGCAGAAAAAATGTTCCTGCCTACATCGTGTTCAATGATTCCTCGCTCCGCGATATGGCCCGCAAAAGACCCTTAACGCGTGAAGGTTTTCTTCAGATAACCGGAGTCGGTGAGAAGAAGAGCGAGCAGTACGGTGCAGCCTTTCTTTCAGCCATCAAGGAATATAGTCTTGCCAACTAGTTCTGGAAGTAAGACGCCCGGGATTTGAATCCATGAAACTGAGAAGATTAATTGGCTGGAGTGGCCGAGTGGGTGATATCAGTGATCCACTGTCCATTAAAGGGCATGAATAGATGAAAAATAAGATTGTTCTAAAGGATGCTTACAAAGGCTATACCCTGGATGTGGACAAGACCATCCCTCCGGAGGAGACGGTTAAGCGGTTCAGGGAAAAAATGAGGTTGGCTAATTTGGACCTCCTGGAATGCACCTCAAGAATCGACAATGGCAGGCTTGATATTCCAGTCTATTTCAGCGTATGCGGCAGGTATGCGGAGGAAGTAATCGGGACTAAAAAGCAGATGGGAAAGGGGGGTACCCCTCAACAATCCGAGGCAAGTGCTATCATGGAACTGGCCGAAAGGTTCAGCTTTTTTAGTTTTTACAAAGACACCAAGAACTTTTTCGTGGAAGAATACCGAAATATCCGAGACCGGGCCGTTCCTTTTGAGGCCATTGCCCGATCAGTGCACGATGATTCCGAGGACCTGGATAAGGCCAGGGATATTTTTTCAAGTCTCCCCCTCAGGTGGACCAGTGCCTTTAACATGACCAGACAAGAGGAAGTATTCGTGCCCTTTGACTGGTTTTATACAATCAATGAATTCAATGGCCCTTCGGCGGGGAACTGTGTCGAAGAGGCCATGGTTCAGGGGATATGCGAGGTTATAGAACGGCATGTCTCATCCATTATCAGCCGGAACAGGTTGAATACGGCCGCAATTGATCTTGATTCGGTCACAGACCCCCATGTCCGGGAACTGATTCACAAATACGGGAAGTCGGGTGTGAATCTCTTTGTTTCCGATTTTTCACTGGACACTGGAATTCCTTCCGTCGGCGCTCTGGCCTACGATCCCAACACTTTTCC
>JAXHTA010000132.1:0-9148 GCA_034190285.1 Thermodesulfobacteriota bacterium
GGAACCCGCTCTTAATGGGATCGGGCAGTCTGCCTCCTTTAAGAAAGCAGGCGATATGAGATTTAAGGACAGTGACAAGCTGGGATACGGGTAAGAACATGGACATGTTCAGATCAAAGGCTATCTTGGGATAGGGCAGGCGACTCTTGCGGAAGCGGTAGTGGTAAAGGAGGTAATCCAGGTGACCCCTGTACTTGATGGCATAGACGACCGTACCTTGCCTGTGCATCTTTTTCAGGGTCTCGGTCATACTTTCATCGAATCGCACGTGGTTGAAGAGTCTGTAGAGGAACCAGTTTAAGAAGAAACCGGGCTTGTGCTCCAGTACGAAAAAATATTTTGTCTTTTCTTGAAAGATATTCATGGCATATTTCCAGGTTTAAATTCCAGTATTGCTGTCCGTGCACGCCCTCTCTGCGCCCGGTAGGCTGCCCCAGAATGGGAAATCTTGTTTAGCGTAAACGAATGGGCAGATTTTAAAAGGTCGATTTCGGATATTCATACCAAAAAATAGTCCCTTCGATCAATTAAATCAATCCAAATGTAGGAATAGATTTCTCCCTGCCCCTTAGGTTGCTGCATCCGTGGAAGGCGTTCTTGTATAAGGCATGTTTCAGGATCCAAATCGATTGTGGATGGTGACGGTTGGTTGAGGCCGAACGATCTTACTGTTTTCCGCTGATTTTGCGGATTGATCAGCAAACCAAGAAGAGCTTAACGAATATTCCGCTAATGCGGCATGGGACTTGCATAGCAAGTCAGTAGGCCAAAGGAAAGCCATGCCTTTACCAAGGCAGAACCACTGTGGCTCGGACTTTGCGGCCCCGAAATCAAGGAAATGGGCATATTCAGAAAGAAGAAGGCCGGTATAACCGTGGTAACCGACAAGGCTTTGCACTTTGTCGAACTTCACCGGCAGGATGGGTGGACAATCTCAGGCGGCTTTGCTCTCGACCAATTCCTCTACGACAACGAGGTTTCAAATCTTATTCCTGGGGTCGTGAGAGATCGAGACAATACCCTTTTGATTGTACCTGATTACTGGTTTGCTATTAACTCGTATAAGTTCCAGTCGAAAAGGAGATCAATTGTTGAGCCATTTATTGAAAGAACATTGCAGGCCGAACATGTTGAACTCCCAGATATCAAATATTTTTTTGACTATACCTTCCTGCAAAAAGGGCGAGAAGAACCCGGTCTCTATGTCTGTTTCATGCAGGAGCCCAAGTCTTTTCAATTATACAGCCAGCTCGCGAAATTGCGCTTGAACCCAGACCGAATAACCACGCCGGCCTTTATCTGGGAGCAAAGGCTTAGAAGAATCATTGCTGATTTTCGTGAAGTTGAAACGGGCCTTGTTCATCAATTCTCAACAGAGACCTTTTTATACTTCTTTTCAAGAGGTTGCTTTCTTTTTTCGAGATGTATAACGCTTCCTGGTTCACAGACAGACTCAACTGAGAGGCTTCGCTCGCTGAATTATGAGGTCAACCAGTCTCTACACCTATTCTCTCAAAAGGCGAGGGCCGAAATAGACCGGATTTATTTGCTCTCGGACGGCGAAGACGATGTTCAGCAATTATCTAATACACTTGGAAGGGAGGTAATAGACCTGAGTCCCCCAGGCACGGCGAATCCCGATAGTGAGATTGCCAGACGTCTGGGCCCTGTTGGGTCTTTCAGTGCCAACGAGCTATCCGATTCAGACAATTTCTTTGCAATATCACATCGCCTGCTCAGAAAAGGCCGGGAATGGAAGCCGATTCAAACGGCAGGCATTGTTGTTGGTCTGATACTTCTTTCTTTAATGGCCGGGGAATGTTTTTTCCTGTTCAAGTTTTCGCAATTTCAAGAACAGAAAACTGGCATCATCACAGAGCCAAAATTAAGACAGACTCTGAGAGAATATAACGAGGCTCTTGATGTGCTCCTCAGCGAGGCAAGGCACCCATATCCGAGAGAAACCATAGTTCAGATAGCCAGATCGTTGCCGGATAATGTCTGGATAAGGGAGATGCTTGTTGAGGTAGAAACAGTCCGAGGCGTAGAACTCAAAGGGGTAATTAAGGCCTCCGGGCCTGATCAGTTTAGAGATATCCTTCAGGTCTTTTTCGGCAAACTTTACAGGAATATTCCGGGAAGCCGGGCAGTCCAAATGGAGGATATTGATTTGGAGGTCATTGAGAGCGAGGTAGAGAACGGACGTCAAGATTATCTCGTCACATTCAGGCTGGGTATGCCATGAAAGGTGAGATCAGAAAGAGATGGGGCGCTATTAGTGTCATCTGGGCAGGTGTAATCCTTCTTACGTGGTCGAACGTGAATTCAATTGAAAAAATCATACGTGCCAAAGAAAACGCCGGACTTCTGCGCACAGAGGAGAAGTTTTTGGCGGATAATTCTAAAGATGTCTCTGAGGTCTTGAAGAAGAGAGAATCCTTGCGCGAGTCCGTCGTCGGCCTAAAGTTTGGGCTGCTGGCCCTTGAAAGCAGACTAAGAGATCTTGCTGAGAAACATGGCCTTACGGGGTTGAATTTTGATTGCCATGCAGGCCGGGCCGGTGAAGAGAGCAAGAGGGTAAATATATCCTTTCGGGGATCTCTGAGAGAGGCTGTGGATTGGTTGGGGACTATTCGCTGTGATTACAAATATATCCAGGTAGCACGCGTAAAGATTGTGGTTGGTAGCCCGGGCGAGGACGGCAAGTTCCAGGTCTCCTTGAATTACAGGTATAGACCCTCGTGTTCAGAGGACAATCCAACGTTTAAGGGGTCTATATAATGCCCAAAACAGCCCGGAGAAAAAGTCTTTTTATAGGCGGCTGGATATTGGCGGCCTTAGTGTTGCTGGTTTACAACGGTTTTGAATTGACTACTTTGTTGTATCCAAACCATCCAACGCATTTTGTGCGTTCGAGGCTCGTTGATACTGTTCATCATAAATGGATTCAGTTCAGGCAACTATGCCTTGAACCAATAAAAGAAGGAAAGGATGATATTGATCATGTATTGGCAAGGTTTCACCCCCCTTTCGTTGAGCGGGGAGGCAAATCGATGATAGCCCGCGGGGGAAACGAAGAGAAAAAAAATACGGAACTTCCGAGTCTCAAAGGGATATTGCAGGTTACAGATGTCCTCGGCAATGTCCGCAGGCTTGCGGTCATTGATGGCATAAGGCTTGCTGAACAGGACACGGTGCGGGGCTATATGCTACGGGAGATCAGCGACAAGGGTGTTCTCCTTGAAAAAGGTGACGCAGTCAGCTTTATCCCGGTCCCTGAAGTTCCTTTCTCTTTAAACTATGGGGGAAAATAAAAGGGATAGCCTTTGAGAGTTCGAATGCGACAATGGGTAATTTGACAAAGTTCAGGAGGGATCATGCGACATTTTTTCAGCTGTAAGTTGTTCCTGTATCTTTCACTGGCCTTTTGTTACATCTTCTACGGGTGCTCGATCACCGAACCAAGGCCTGTGGTATTGGAGGAATTGGACAATATGGACCCAAAGGCCTTAATGGACCGAGAAAGGTACATCGCGCCTCCAGGACCACCACCATTTTCAGAAAAACTGGGGCCTGTTACAAGAGGGATGAAAAGAGCAACAAGGCTCTATTCCCTCACATTCAAGAACGCCCCCCTGGGAGAGGTAATCAACGCAATTACTATCGACACGGATTCAAATCTTTCCGTGGAATCGGGGGTAGATCTTGGGAGGCCGGTTACCGTCCGCTTGACGAATGTCACATTCAGGGAAGCCCTTGAAATGGTTGTGGTTAAGGGGGCCGGCTATGCCTGGAAGATGGAGGAGGGCTGCCTTTATATTGCAAGGTTCGAAGAGAGACTATATCACTTAGACTACCTGGATTTAACCGGAGAAACCGAGATCGAGGTGGGGGGAGATATGCTTGCCTCTAGCGTGGAAGATGCGGGTGTAACCGGCAAGTTCCAGGTGAAGGCAAGCCGGACAATGAAGAATAACGACGTTTGGTCCGGGGTGCAGAAGGCCCTGGAAGGACTCAAATCAGAAGACGGCATTTTGCAGATAGACCGGAACGCAGGTATCATCTGCATGGCCGATACGCCGAAGCGAATAGCATCCATGGTCAGGTTCCTGGATTCATTATCAGAGTCTTTACACAGACAGGTCATCATACAGGCCAGAATTCTTGAGGTGAGTCTTGATGATGCCGTCACATACGGCATAGACTGGTCAAACCTGGAAGTGGCTTTTGAAATCAATTCCGACAGCTGGAAGAAAAAGCTGCCCGATAACATCGACATAGACTTTAACAGCGGATCTATTGTCCTGGCCGATGAATCAAGTGTCAGTGCCACTCTTGATTTCTTGCAGACTCAGGGTGATGTAACCGTACTGTCCAATCCTCACATGTCCGTAATGAACGGGCAGTCGGCAGTCATGACTGTTGGCTACCAGTTCCCCTACGGAGACATTGACGGGGTGGATCGAGATACTGACACGGGGTTGATTAGTTACGGGACTTCAATCAAACGGGCAATCCTGGGCCTCCAGCTTGGCATAACGCCCCAGATATCAGGCAATGGATTTGTCACTCTCCACATCGTACCCACTATCACCCGGATACAGAGGCAGGAACAGGTGGATATACCTACAGCATCCACCGAGACACAGACCATTTCCAACCCGGTGATCGATCTGCAGGAACTCCTCACCACCGTGAGGGTGAGGGAAGGACAGACGGTTATCCTGGCCGGTTTGATCAGCCAGGTAAGAAATCTGAATCATGAGGGATTGCCTTGGCTGAGTGCGGTTCCTTTCCTGGGTTATCTCTTCAGGCATATGGAAGAGGCAAGAGAGAGCAGGGAACTCGTTATTCTTGTTACGCCTTATATCAAGAAAGCGATGTAAATGAGTTAAAGCAGGGGAAGCGTATTCCCCTTTTCGCCGGTTTTTGGGGAAGTCGAGATGATGGCCGAAGAAACTCCACTAAAGTTCTTATTGCTCATCTCTGATAGTAGAGGTGGAACATTTGTTTTTTGAAGACTCTAATGGATATTTCCGGTTTCTTTCTGTGGGAATAACGTAATTTCCAGAAGAGATAAGGCTTATAGAGGCTCGGGGAGGCAAGATATCCACATTGCCTTCGGATGGGAGGATACCCCTGTAGCCTTTGAAAAGTTTCTCGCAACTCGTAATTGGAGGTGAATCGTGTTGAAAATTGACAAAGGCAGTAATATTAAGGCGGGCTTCACCCTGGTGGAGATAGCCATTGTAATGGTAATCATCGGGCTACTGATCGGCGGAGTCCTTAAGGGGCAGGCTATGATCCAGAATGCCAAAGTGAAAAGGGTGGTGAAACAGGCAGAAGAGCTGAGGGCTGCCATACTGTCCTTTTATGATAAGTATGGTGTGTATCCTGGGGATGAAAACAAGGCCGCATTACCACCCGGCGCCGATTGGGAAGGCGATGGAGACGGGCAAATCGAAAAAAACCGAGAACGATTTGAAGTCTACCTGGATTTGCAGCTGGCGGACCTCATAAGAGGGTCCTACAACGGTACAAGCGACTTACCCGTTCACGCATTCGGGGGTAATGTTGAGATGTACTGGGTAGACCCGGGGCCCGGCACGGCCAAGCATTGTTTCTTATTCTACAACCTGCCCGCAGAGGCCTGCCTTGAAATCGACGCAAAATATGATGATTCAGCCTATGACGCCGGCTCGATTTCAGCAAGCGAGGCCTATACGGCAGGGACAACCATCGCTACTTTTTATATTATATTTTGATGTTACCCGAGAGAGGAGATAATTCGTGGCAAGACGGAAACGTATTTTCCAACGGCCGTGCCTCGATGGAGGTTTGCTGAAGGTTCATTCAATGAAACAGGTTTCTTCTGCCAACTTTAATAACCGAGGATTTACCTTGATCGAGGTCGCTATCGTTATGGTGGTCGTCGGTCTCTTGGCAGGAGGTGGGGTGGGCCTAATGGGCATGCTTATAAAACGAAAGGTCGGTAACGAGACTGTTGACTACCTGAAACAGGCAAAAGAAGCGCTCATAAGCTACACTAATATCCACGGGAGATTGCCTTGGGCCGATACCAATAACGACGGCTACGAAGATATCGACAGCCCTTCCGGAAATCTCCCCTATCTGACCATTAGTGTCAGGCCGACGGATCCCCACAAAAGGGTGCTCAAGTATGAGATAAATGCGAGACTGGGAAATGACAGGGGGGCAAGCTGCGATGCCATCAGGACAGGTTTGTCAGGCACCCCGGAGGTTGTTGATGCCGACGGCGCTGCAACTGCTTTTTCAGTTGCAGCCGTTCTTATTAGCGCCGGGACAATGGATGCCGGCGGTGATGGAGATGTGTTTGACGCAATTGAGGGTGAGTATAACGGCAACAATACGAATGGCAATCCCAATTATATACGGCACCCTCCCAATGATACTTTTGACGATCTTCTCACATATATCGGGAGTAACGAACTGTATGGGAAGACGTGCGAATACCTCCTGCTGGCTGTGAATAAGGGTACGTCCTCGCCAGCGACCGTGTATGTATATGATCAAACACGGGAGATTGATCTGGGGACAATAGCCAGCGGCAACACAAGGTCCTATTACATCATATCGGGTACTCGAATCGAGATACGAAACGCTGCAAGTGGAGTTGGTAGTATTGTTGATTCAACGCCTCAGACACCCGTTACTCTTGCGGGAGGTGGTTGCACGATATATGTCGGTTATCCTTCTCTCACCCCGACGCCAATTCCCGTAAAATTGCGCGGGACGGAACTTGAGGTCGCCCCCATTCAGTAAGCCTGCCCAATTGTCCCAGCCACATCATATAAAGGCAGCATAATAGAAAGAACGATCAGACCGAAGACACCACCCAAAAGGAGGATTGTGATAGGTTCTAAGGCATTAATCATGATCTGGACAGTCCTCTTCACTTCTCCGTCATAGTAATCGCCCAGACGGTTGAGCGATTCATTCAAGGTCCCGGTCAACTCTCCATTTCTAATTGCCCCTAAAAGCAGGGAAGGAAAACCACCTGCATTCTTTAGGCCGTCAGCGATTGAACTGCCACCCTGGATCTCCTGAAGAGCCACTGACAACCGGTCCTCAAGATACCGATTTCCCAGGGCATTGTCTGTCAAGGTCTCGAATGTTGTGTTCAGCGACATGCCGGCATTATACATTGCGGCAAAATTGTGGCTCAGACGCGCTAGGGCGATATTTCCGGCAACCATTCCTACGAGCGGGGCCTTTATCAGGTATTTGTGCAGGAGAATGCCGCCTTTTTTTGTCTTCTGAAATACGTAAAAAGAGAGTCCAAGGGCGATGGCCCCCACAATTATCCAAGGCCAGTTTGTCGTGATGAAAGAGGAGGCCTCCAAAACAGTCCGCGTGATTTCAGGAAGAGAGACACCCATATCAGTCAACATAACGGCCATCTGCGGTAGGACATAACCTGCCCACACACCGATTACGGCCACAATGACGATGATCACGAAAGATGGATAAATGGCTGTGCGCTTTACAGTTGATTTCGTTTCTTCCTTCCACTCGATAAAATCTGCCATATGTCTTAAACATTTTGGCAGAATACCCGCCTGTTCTCCCAGCCTTATCATGCCCAAATCGAGTTTGTGAAAGACCTTCGGGAATCGGCTCATAGACTCAGAAAGCGTATCTCCGCCTTCTATCGCCGCCCTGACCTCTCCGATGTTTTTCTTGAGTGGCCTTGATGGTAGGGACTGGGCATTTTCGTCTAACGCCGGAACCAGCGGCAGTCCCAATTCAAGGGTCTGAGAAAGCCTGTGATAGAATTCCATAAGGATTCTGGGCTTGACTTTGCCTCCCACGAATGCCCAGGGCAAGACATCTGACTTGAGCTGTTTGCCTTTTATGAGGGTGAGTCCGTCTCGATTCAGTCGGCTGTCAAGATCCGCCTCGTTGAAGGCGACTACTGTTCCCTTGATAAGCTTGCCGTCCCCATCTATGGCCTTATACCGGAAGCTAGGCATAGGCTACAACTCGAAGGACTTCTTCAAGAGTGGTCACATGATTGAGCACGTTCTTCAATGCCTGTTTTAGCATGAGATTCATCCCTGACTTTACTGCGGCCTCTTCAATGACACTGTGGGGCGCGCCGGAAAAAATCAGCTCTTCTATAGCCCGGTCTACTTCAAGCACCTCAAATATGCCGCTTCGGCCACTGTAACCCGAATTATTGCACCTATCGCATCCTTTGGGCCTGGGAAGATCGGAAGGCGGCTTGAGTCCGTTTCGAACAAATATATTTTCTTCCTCAGGTGAAGGCGCCTTTCTTGTGGAGCAATTCAGACAGACCCTTCTTAGTAGCCTCTGGGCTACCACCATGGATAGCGAGGACGCGAGGACACCGGTTTTCACTCCAATATCGAGTAATCTGTTGATGGCCGAGGCAGCATCGTTGGTATGCAGTGTTGACAATACCAGATGACCGGTAATTGAGGCCCTCATTGCCAGTTCTGCGGTCTCCTGGTCCCTGATCTCACCGACAAGGATTATGTCCGGGTCCTGTCTCATAGCCGACCTAAGGGCATTTCCAAAAGTAAGCCCCGCCTTTGGATTCACGGCCGTTTGCCTTACAGTCGGAATGACATATTCGATGGGGTCTTCGACAGTCATTATGTTGATTTCCGGGCTATTGACCGCCATGAGGGCGGAATAGAGCGTGGTTGTCTTGCCGGAACCGGTGGGACCAGTGGCAAAAACGAGTCCGTAAGGACGTTTGATGTTTTTGAGAAACTTGGCTAAATCCTTGTTCTCGAAGCCAAGGTTCTCGATATTCCCTGCTACCTTGCTGAAGATCAAAAGCCTGATCACAAGGGTCTCGCCCAGATGGGTAGGAAAGGTAGAAAGCCTGAGATCGAGCTCTCCGTCATTCCCATGATACTTGATGCGACCGTCGTGTGGTATATTCGGGTTGGATATGTCCATATTCCCCATAATCTTAAAACGGGTTACCAGGCTCTGGTGAAAGCTTTTCATGAAAAGGTATTGCTGATGCAGGACACCGTCGATCCTAAAATAGACTCTCACTAGATTTGTATCAGGGACGATATGGATGTCGCTTGCCTCAAGGAGACGCCCCTTTTCAATCAGCAAATCGGCA
>JAXHTA010000133.1:0-9055 GCA_034190285.1 Thermodesulfobacteriota bacterium
CGGGGTCGGCTTTTTACTTGAACCCCCTCACCCTATCCCTCTCCCCCTGAAAGGTGGAGAGGGAATTTAGTGGTGACCCTGCAGCGAGCTACAGGGAATTATCAAGTTAAATACTACCTCATTACAGGCGGAAAGGGCGGCCGCTTATTGAGTGGGCCTCCTATGGGACTGGCCTCGGATGAATGTTACGGCAACACCGCCGTTTTCTGAAATGAGGCAAAACTTTGCGGCCTTTAAAAAAGAGACCCACATGACCCTTGGATAGGGGATATACCCGGACTTTTTGAGAAGTTACGTGTCCACTTCTCCCTAAAGAAATTCTCCTTACGCCTTGTCCATGCAAAATCACAGAAGCCGCAAAGCATGATGGCAAATGGGTCATTCAGGCTAATACCGAATTTTGTAGACACATGCCAATTTCCTGAAAGTGGTATAGGTGTCTGAAATATCGGTATTTAGTGCCCGAACGAAAACTGTCTTTTTCGCCCATATCTGCGTCAGACTCAAATTTTAATCCTCGAAATATTCAATGTATTCATGCGGCTAAAATCTTCGTCTTCATTGATCTGAACGAAAAAATCATAGTTTTCGTTCAGATACTATTTAGCGGATATTATGCTTTTGCAGACCGCAAACCAAAGTCTGTGGCTGGCAAGAAAATCGCGGTGGCTGTTCCCAAGCTGTCCCGATAACGAAGGATCTGCACGTTGAATTGGTTGACTCCGGCTCCGGTATGTGAAAAAGTTTTGATTATTTAGCCTTTTGAAGATAAGGCGCTTTGATTTGTGGGTGTATCTTTTGGCAAAGCCGCATCACAAATCCTTCATAGCTC
Organism: Thermodesulfobacteriota bacterium; assembly: GCA_034190285.1. Classification (GTDB taxonomy): domain Bacteria; phylum Desulfobacterota; class DSM-4660; order Desulfatiglandales; family Desulfatiglandaceae; genus JAXHTA01. The sequence goes on from JAXHTA010000133.1 coordinate 833, forward strand.
CGTAGCACGCCCCTTGGCCTATAAACAGGGGTTTCATGTAGGAAATATAGATGATATGATTATTCTGTCTCTGAACCAAAACTATGATTTTTCATTCGTACACTTAATATGATATATGATATAAGGTGGGCCATACCGTGACGTTTCAACTGATGGGTCCAAGGGTATGGGAGAGAAGCAATTGAAGAAGAAGATTATCATTGACAGGGAGTGGTGTAAAGGCTGCCGAATCTGCGTGGCGTTCTGCCCCAAGAAGGTATTGGTCCTGGACGAGGAAGATAAGGCCTGCTGGAAGAATTCAGAGGACTGCATCAACTGCGGGCTTTGCGAGCTGAGATGCCCTGATCTAGCCATTGAAATGGCGTGAAAGAGCAACAATTATGGAATCTACCGTCAAATTCTTGCAGGGAAGTGAGACCGTTGTCGAAGGGGCGCTCTATGCGGGTCTCCAGTTTTATGCGGGTTATCCCATAACACCTTCCACGGAAATTTCTGAGATACTCTCGGAAAGGCTTCCCCTTGCCGGAGGAAAATTCATCCAGATGGAGGACGAAATCGCCTCCATATGTTCCATCATTGGCTCTTCGCTGACCGGATCAAAGGTGATGACCGCCACCAGCGGTCCGGGGTTCTCTTTGATGCAGGAGGGTATCGGGTATGCCATCATGGCGGAGATTCCTCTTGTGTTGGTCAATGTGCAGAGAGTGGGACCTAGTACAGGAGCCCCTACGGCCGTAGCCCAGGGTGACGTCATGCAGGCCCGATGGGGCACTCATGGTGAACACGCCATATTCTGCCTTACGGCCTCCAATCTTCAGGACCTATTCCGCCTCACCATAGAGGCCTTCAACCTTGCTGAGACCTACCGGTCTCCAGTCATCCTGATTTTGGACGAGATCGTTGCTCACATGCGAGAGAAGGTTATTGTTCCTGAGGCCGGCGAGATCGAGGTAGTGGAACGCCTTCACACATCCGTTCCTGAAGGGACTGAGTATCACCCTTATCTTCCCAGGGAGGACGGTCGGCTCCCCATGAGCGATTTTGGAGGAAAGCACCGTTACAACGTGACAGGACTCATACATGACATGTGGGGATTCCCCTCCAACGACTCCAAAGTGGCCTATGATCTGCTCAGACACCTGGTCGATAAGATCGAGCACAGGGCCGACAGCCTGGCACAGTACAAGGAGTATTTCACGGACGACGCAGAGGACCTGCTGATCTCATACGGCAGCTCCGCCCGGAGCGCCCTCCATATGGTGGAAAGATGCAGGCAGCGCGGCATGAGTGTTGGGTTGCTGGAACTCCAGAGCCTTTGGCCATTTCCAAAGGAGACAGTGAAGTCAAAGTGCGAGGGTCGAAATCACGTCCTGGTGGTGGAGATGAACACAGGGCAGATCAGCAAGGAGGTCTCACAGGCGTCTTCCGAGCCGGACAAGGTGTACCTGGCCAACCGTTTTGATGGGGCGTTCATTTCTCCAGAAGATATCATGCAGATACTAAACACGGTTCAGGGAAAAGGGATTTAATATGTCAGTGAAAGACTATATCCGGCAGCGTTTCTTTCCTCACATCTGGTGTGCAGGATGTGGACACGGTATTGTCATGTCCAATATGATCAGGGCCATTGATCAGTTGGGTATGGCGAAAAATGAAGTGGTGGTAGTCTCGGGCATCGGCTGTTCCTCCCGCATCACAGGGTACCTTGATTTTCACACACTCCATACAATACACGGAAGGGCCCTGGCGTTTGCCACAGGAGTCAAGATAAGCCGTCCCGACCTGACTGTGCTAGTTCCCATGGGAGACGGGGATGCCCTATCTATAGGTGGAAACCACTTTATCCATGCGGCAAGGCGGAACATAGATATCACGGCCATTATCATGAACAACAGCATCTACGGAATGACCGGCGGGCAGCATTCTCCCACGACGCCATTCGGTATGAAAGCCACCACGGCCACATGCGGCACTATTGACAACGAGTTTGATATAGTTAATCTGGCCCTAGGGGTTGGCGCTTCGTTTGTTGCCCGCACTACCACCTACCACCCCAAAGAGGTGAGCGATATCCTAAAAAAGGCTATCGTGCACAAGGGATTTTCAGTGGTGGAGGTTATGTCCCAGTGCCCCACTTACTACGGACGAAAAAATAACATGGGGTACGCTGTTGATTTGATGACTTATTACAAGGAAAAAACAACACCCATGGGTTCAAAAAGAAAACAGGAAGACCCCAAACTGATAGAGAGGGGCATTTTCATGGAAGAAAGCAGGCCCGAATATGCACATTTGTGTACCCTAACAGACCAACGACAGACCTGAGCTTTCAAGGATATTAAGGATGCAAACCAAAGGCATTGTTTTCAGCGGCTCCGGAGGACAGGGCGTAATAACAGCCTCTATTATTATGGCCGAGGCTGCTGTGATCAGGGAAGGTCTCAATGCAGTTCAAACCCAGGTATACGGACCCGAGGCCCGAGGGGGCGCCACCAGGGCCGACATCATCATATCCGACCAGCTTATCCATTATCCCAAGGTGATCAATCCCCACGTTCTGGTGTGTCTGACCCAGGAGGCCTATGGAAAGTTCTCCGGCATAGTAAGACCCGGGGGACTCCTTCTGATGGATCCCCACTTCGTCAGATCCGCCCATAAGGTAAATGCCCGCCAGGTGGAACTAAACATGTACAAGGGCGTAATGGAGAGGATCGGAAAACCCATCGTCTTCAACATCTGCATGCTTGGTGCACTCATTAGTATGACAGGGTTGCTCAAGGCGGAATCTATTATATCGGTGCTGAAAACAAAGATCGCACCGGAGTTTATCGAACTTAATAGAGCGGCTCTGGAGTTGGGGCTTGAACTGGGATCCAATTCTGAATAGCATTGGAGCTGGCACGTGGGGAACTCTACCGGTCGGATGACGGTCATATATCTTCTGCAGGAATAAGAAAACTATACCGTATTTTCCTCATCTGTCTTCTCTTTGTTCCTGCGGGCAAGCGCGGCAACGAAGATCCCAATCTCATACAGGATGATGAGGGGACCCGCCATCATACACTGGGTTATTACATCGGGAGGGGTCAGTATCGCTGCCATGACAAAGGTCAATAATATGGCATATTTCCGCTTCTGCTTAAGAAGCTGGGACGTCACAACCCCTGTTTTTGCCAGAAAGAACATGATCACCGGAAGCTCGAAGACGACGCCGAAAGCAAAAAGTAGTTTCAGGGAGAAAGAGAAGTACTGTTTTACCGACGGCAGGGCCTTTACGTATTCGCTGGAAAATCCCATGAAAAACTTGAAGCCGAGAGGAAATACTACAAGATACCCGAAGAGTGCTCCTCCTACAAAAAGTATGGTTGAGGATACAACAAAGGGAATTGCGACTTTTTTCTCTTTCTGGTAGAGGCCGGGGGCGACAAACATCCAAAGTTCGTAGAAGATCAGGGGGGCCGCAATCAAGACACCTGAAACAAGGGCGACCTTTATGTAGGTAATAAACATCTCGGGCAGGCTTGTGAATATGAGGTGGTTGCCCTCCGGCATAACCGCGGTAAGAGGCGCTATTAGTATCTTGAAGAGCTTCTCGGCGAATACATAAGAAATTACAGAACCGATTCCAACGGCAACTGCACACGCAATAAGCCGCTGACGCAGCTCTTCCAGATGGGCCAAGAAAGGCTTTTTGTCATCGTTACTCATCCTCGCTTTTCTCCACGGTCGAGGCGGTAACAGGCGGTTCTTTCAGTTCTTCCTGTGGCGCCCTATTCGTTTTTTCACGGGCTTCTGATATTCCGTCAAGGCCCCCGGACTCTGGACTTTCCCCTGCAGTATATCCGGGGGGGCCCGTATCCATAGAGGTATCCAGTCCGCTGATCGAGTCTACCAGATCCTCCTTCACGTCCTTTAATTCTTCATCAACATTTAGGCTCTCCTTGATCTCCCGGGTGGCCTTCCTGAATTCAAGCATCCCTTTGCCGAGGGCCCTGGCCAGATCCGGAAGCTTGCTCGGGCCAATTACGATCAAGGCGATAACCATTATAATGATCATTTCGGGCATGCCTATGCCAAACATTTCGTTCTCCGAGACTGCTATGTTCTAAGTAAAGCATCCCGGTCCAGCGGACCAGGCCATGATTGGCCCTTGGGAATAGCCTTCGGCCCATAGCCTTCAGGCCAAGAAATAATATGTCTTAAACAACAACAGGTTATTGAATGGCAAGATTATATCGGCTTTTTGAACATCGAATGATGAAATCGCTTTGCTCAGCCTCTTTATGAAAATCATACCTCCTAAAGCTCAATCATCAGGGCTGTCTCATCACAGCCTGGGAACTTGGGACATTTCAGACAGTCGGCCCATATCTTCTGGGGAAGTAAAGACTTGTCAACTTCCTTGAAACCCAGTCTTACGAAAAAGTGCGGTATATAAGTAAGTGTAAATACCTTTGTAAGCCCAAGCAACCGGGCCTCTTCAAGGCACTTCCCCACTAGTTGGGAGCCCAGGCCTCCTCCCTGGTGGCTTCTGGAGACGGCAAGGGATTTTATCTCGGCCAGGTCCTCCCAGCATATACCCAGTCCGCATACACCGTGGATATTCACATCTAATCCTTTCCGGCCGGGCTGGGCGGACGATACAAAATAATCCCTCAAATGATCGTAGAGTTCACTCAAGGGCCTTGGCAACATAAGGCCCTGATCCGCATAGTGATTCACTATTCCATGAATGGCCCTGATATCTCCTGCGACGGCTTTTCTGATATGCATGGGATCTGTGTCTTATTCCTCAATACCGATGACAAAACCCTCGATTCTTTCCCGTCCCGCCAATTGCCTCCTGAAAACATCGGCATCCTCCCTGTCCCTGAACTTCCCGCATCTCACCCTGTAGTAGTCTTTTCCCTTTACGCTCGCCTTGTAGTAGTATGCGTGGTAACCTTGATCAATCAATTGATTGACCATCTTTATGGCCTTGATCTCGCTCTCCAGGGAGGCTATCTGCAGGGTGTACGCCTTGCCCGTCTCCGATGATTTGATCCGTTTGGCCTTCTCACTCTTACGCTCCGGCGGGGGCTTGTGTTTCTCTCTAGATATCTTGCTTTTTTTTGCGGCCTCCTCTTTCTTGGCCGAAAGCTCATTATAAAACGCAAACTCCGGATCGCTGCGAGGCTCTTCTAAGACTTCCACATCCAACGAGTCTTTCCTGTTAACCATATCCTGGAGCTTGACGACCTGGGTCTTCAGTTCAGTCAGGGTGTTGACTCCACCGGGTAAGAAACCTCGGCCAACAAGAATCCCCAGGACAAAAATCCAGCCCAGGAGAACGAAGAGCCCCAGGCCCCAGAAAAACATGGACGAAAGAGAAAGCTCCAGATTATATTTTTTCCCCTTTTTTGTCTTGGCTTTCCGGGGTGCCATGTTCCCTCATCCTATTCACATTTTCTCTGGTGCGCTTACACCCAAGAGTCTGAGCCCGTTGGCGATAACAATCTTCACGGCCTCAGCCAAAAACAACCTTGCACCGCTCAACGCTCGGTCGTCCGTCACCATCCGATGTTCAGGAGTCTTTGTGCCCAGATTGAAGTACCTGTGGAATGAGGCGGCCAGGTCGGTGAGATAATAGGTGAGGCGATGGGGCTCCAGGCCCTTTGAAATGTCTTCAAGAAGGGAAGGAAATCCCGCCATTGTTCTTATGAGCGCCATTTCCTCGTCCAGGACAAGGCGTCCTAAGAGTCCGTCGGATTTGGCCGGTAGAAAGATGCCTTCTGACCCGGCCTTTCTGAAAACACTGCAGATCCTGGCATGGGCATACTGAACGTAATAGACGGGGTTGTCGCTATCCCTTTTTCTCACAAGGTCCACATCAAAATCAAGCGCAGAGTCATGGCTTTTTGTGAGAAAGACAAAGCGCGCGGCATCGACCCCAACCTCATCCACGAGTTCCTGAAGCGTGACAAAATTCCCCGTCCTCTTGGACATTTTGATCTCCTGCCCGCCTTTCCACAACCTCACAAGCTGAATGAGCATGACGGAAAGCCAGTCTTCAGGAAGGCCGCGACAGGCCAGCGCGGCCTTTATCCGGGGGATGTAACCATGGTGGTCCGCTCCCCAGAGGTTGATGGCCTTGTCAAACCCCCTTTTCCGTTTTTCGAGGTGATAGGAGATATCAGAGGCAAAATAGGTGAATTGGCCGTCCTTTTTCCGTAGGACACGGTCCTTGTCATCTCCGAAATCGGTGGTCTTTATCCACACGGCACCCTCATCCTTAAAGAGCTGGCCTTCCCCATCAAGTAAACTCAGGATATCATCAAGCGCCCCTGATCCTATGATATCTCTTTCACTGTACCATATGTCAAAATCAACCCCGAACCTGACCAGATCCTGCTTGATCTCATCCAGCATTATCTTTTTGCCCTCTTGTGCGCATACCTCAATAGCCTCGTTGTCGGACATATTACTAAGATCAGTCTTTTCGGATATCATTTTCGCCAGGTCGTGAATATAGTCCCCGTGATACGCATCTTCCGGAAACGGGTAGCCGGCATCGTCTATCTGTTTAAAGCGGCTGAAAATAGACTCGCCCAAAACCCTGATCTGCCGCCCGGCGTCATTTATATAAAACTCCCGAACCACATCATATCCACGAAAGGAGAGAATCCTGCAGAGGGTGTCGCCCAAAGCAGCGCCTCGACCATGGCCCAGATGAAGAGGACCGGTTGGGTTTGCACTCACGAATTCCACCAGGACTTTTTGATCGTTTCCCGTCTCACTCCGGCCATAATCGTGTTTGAATCTGACGATATCCGACAGCACCCTGTACCATTCTGACGACCTTATCCTGAAGTTGATGAAGCCTGGACCTGCTATTTCCGCCCTTTCGAGGAGGTCTGAATCGTCTCTTATTTGATCAAGTATGATTGAAGCGATTTCCCTGGGAGAACGCCTCTGGCCGGATGCGAGGGCCATGGGCAAATTTGTGGCAAAATGACCGTGATCCGGATTATTGGGGATTTCTATCACGTAGTCCGGAAGCGGTTTTCTTACGAGGAGACCCCCTTCATAACAATTGTGGATGGTGGCCCTTAGCAGGGCATCGAGTAAGCTTTTCACGTCAAATACTTCTTTCCATTACACTGCCCAAGTGAGCAGAATACCTCATAGGATATAGTACCGGCCCACCCGGCCAAGTCGTCTCCGGTGAGCACTTCCCGCCCCTGGGAACCCATTAGCACCGCCTCGTCTCCGGCACAGGCATCCTGAAGACCTGTTATGTCACAGGCAGTAAGATTCATACAGATCCTTCCGACTATCGGGACTTTCTTCCCTCTTATGAGCGCCTTTCCCTTGTTTGACATGCTTCGGGGAAGGCCGTCTCCGTATCCGACGGAAAGGATCGCTATCCTTCGCGGCCCCTCTGTGTAGTAGGTCCTTCCATAGCTGATTGGCGAATGGTCCGCAAAATCCCTTATCTGCTGGATTTGTCCTGTAAAATTCATAGCGGGTCTTAGTTTAACCGGGCTTGGAAATCCGGGCGATGGGAGACCTCCGTAAAGCATGATGCCAGGTCGAACCATTTCAAAGTGCGCCTTGTTATGGACCATGATTGCGGCGCTGTTGGCCAGGTTATTCAAAGGCAGGGCCAGTCCCATAGAGCGTCCGATTTCAACGGCCTTTCCAAATCGTCTTATCTGGACTTCCGTGAAATCACATCCTGGTTCATCGGCAGACGAAAGATGAGACATCATGGCCTCGAGTGCCACGTTCTTGAGCCCCAAAATCTCCCGGACAATAGATCCCGTCTCTTTATAAGAGACCCCGAGCCGGCCCATACCCGTGTCCACCTTCAGATGAATGTGGGTCTTTTTGCCCAATCTCGCGTTTTCCTGATCCAGAATCCTTGCGGCCTCAAGGTCAAATATCACGGTGGTCAGGTCTTTTTCCACGACCTCACGGCATTCATCCCTTGTCCTGACGCCGCACAGGATCACAATCGGCAGACTTATCCCTCTCTTCCTCAGTTCGAGCGCCTCGTGAAGGTACGCCACACCAAGGCAGTCGATCTCTTCCCTCTCAAGTATCTGAGAGACGGGAAACAAACCGTGTCCATAGGCGTCCGACTTAACGACCCCCATGATTCTGGCGCCCTGTCCTATCAGAAACCTTACCTGGCGAAGATTATAAACCAGGGCCGACAGGTCTATGACTAAACTGTTGGGC
>JAXHTA010000134.1:0-9037 GCA_034190285.1 Thermodesulfobacteriota bacterium
GGCGCAGCAGGTATTTCACTTTTGACGGATGCGAAATTCTTCGGCGGGGACCTCGATAATCTTGCCCCCTTGAAAAAAGCGGTTTCCTTGCCCATACTGCGAAAGGATTTTATCATCGACGAGCTTCAGGTGATAGAGTCGTCGCTTTGCGGCGCGGACGCCATCCTGCTTATCGCTCGAATCCTGGAAAGAGAGAAACTGAAAGACCTGCTGACGGCCGCACGGGAATCGGGTCTGGCCGTGCTCACCGAAATCCATGACAGGGCAGATCTTGATAAGGCCGTGGGCTCCGGGGCCGATATAATTGGCATCAACAACCGTGACCTGGACACATTTGGAGTGGATAACAAAACCACCCTTGAGCTTGCGCCTATGGTCCCCGGCCCGCGCGTCGTTGTCAGCGAAAGCGGCATATCTGATGTGGAAGATATTCGGTTGTTGAAAGACAGTGGAATCAGTGCCGTCCTTGTCGGTTCTTCACTCATGGCAAGTGATGATATAGCCAAAAAGACGAGAGAACTGGTCGAGGCAGGAAAAAACGTATGATAAAGGTCAAAATCTGCGGCATAACAAATCAAGGGGATGCCATTAACGCGGTGGAATCGGGAGCCGATGCCATAGGCTTTATTTTTGCCCGGAGTCCTAGGCGTGTGACGCCCAAAGCCGCGCTGGAGATAATCAAAGTCCTGCCGCCATTTACCAGGACAGTAGGCGTATTTGTGAATGAGGACCCGGCCACCATAACTGATATTGCGCTTTATTGCGGCCTTGATCTTCTCCAACTGCATGGAGACGAATCTCCTGATGTGTGCGGCGGGTTCATGCCCCGCACAATCAAGGCTCTCAGGCTCAGGGACGAATCGAGTCTTCAATCCATCGAGCCTTACCGCAAAAAGGTGAGGGCCTTGCTCTTTGACACCTATTCACAAGAAAAACGGGGTGGCACAGGCGAGACCTTTGACTGGGATTTGGCGGTCAAGGGCAGAGAATTTGGGCCGCCGGTAATCCTGTCGGGGGGACTATCGCCCGCGAATATCGAGGCCGCCATCACAATCGTAAGGCCGTATGCCGTTGATGTAAACAGCGGGGTCGAAGAGCGGCCCGGCAAAAAGAGCCCCATTCTTGTAAAGGAATTGATGAAGACCATAAGGAGTATGAGTGCCTGAGAGGAACTACATATGATTAATCGACGTTACTACGGTCAATTTGGAGGCGCCTACATACCCGAGATTCTCGTTTCCACTTTTGACCACCTCGTAAGCGCCTTTGAAGAGGCAAAAAACGACCCCGGTTTCTGGCAGGAATATGAAGAAATCATGTCTACATATTCTTGCAGGCCAACACCCATTACCTTCGCCGAAAACCTCACAAGGCACTTCGGTGGGGCGCGCATCTTTATAAAGAGGGAAGACTTGAACCATACAGGTGCGCACAAGGCAAACAATGTCATGGGCCAGGGGCTTTTGGTCAAAAGGATGCGAAAATCCCGTGTAATTGCTGAGACCGGCGCAGGCCAGCACGGGGTGGCCACGGCCACCATGGCCGCCAGATTCGGATTCAAATGCACCATCTATATGGGTGAGGTGGACGTTGTCAGGCAAAGCCCCAACGTCTTCTGGATGGAACGTTTGGGCGCAGAGGTGATCCCTGTGAAGGACGGCACCAGGATATTGAAGGATGCAATAAATGAGGCCTTTCGGGACTGGGTGACCAACATGGATGACACTCACTACGTCCTCGGAACCGCATGTGGTCCTCACCCGTTCCCGGAGATGGTCTCCTATTTCCAGTCCATAATAGGCAGAGAGGCGCGCAGGCAGATCCTGGAGCGTGAGTCAAGACTGCCATCCGGCGTCTATGCATGCGTTGGCGGCGGCTCCAACGCCATGGGAATATTCAGCGGTTTTTTTGACGACCCCGTGGAGCTGGTGGGCGTTGAGGCAGGGGGCGAAGGGCTTGAGACGGGTCGCCATGCCTCGAGGCTTGCCTCCAGTGACGGTACCGTGGGCGTGGCCCAGGGTTATAAGACATGCTTTCTTCAAGACAGCGACGGGCAGATGAAAGAGACCCACAGCGTGGCCGCAGGGCTGGATTATGTCGGCGTTTCGCCAATCCTTGCCTCGCTCCGGGATAAAGGCAGGGTCCGCTTCGAGGCTACCACCAACAGTGAGGTGCTGGATGCCATGTCCTTTACACTGAAGAAAGAGGGATTGATTCCGGCCCTTGAGTCTGCCCATGCCTTTGCCCAGGCATTTAAGGAGGTACCGGACCTTAAACAGGACGATATCATATTGATCAATCAATCCGGGAGGGGAGACAAAGACATCTTTACCATAGCAGATGCGTTCGCCGATCCAAAATGGCAGGAATTCATCCGGAAAAAAGCAGAGGAGTATCGTGCTTGAGGCATATATAAGAAACAGACTGAAGGAAAAAGAGATTTTGCTCATGACACATATAGTTCTCGGGTATCCTTCCTTTGAGGACTCTTTCAGGATTATCGAGGCAATGGTGGAGGCGGGGGTTGATTTGATGGAGTTACAAATTCCTTTTTCCGAGCCAATCGCCGACGGTCCGGTTATCCTGCGTGCCAACCAGAGGGCCTTGCACCAGGGGGCAACCGTAGAAGGATGCCTTGACCTTGCCCAAAGGGTTGCCGAGACCTTTGATATCTCTTTTCTCGTTATGACTTACTACAATATTGCCTTTAGGTACGGCGAGAGAAGATTTGTCACTGCCATGGCGGAAAAGGCCCTGCGTGGAGCTATCATCCCTGACCTTCCGCCGGAGGAAGGTCAGGAGTTTTTAGAGGCCATGGTAGAACACGACGTTGCGCCTGTCCTCATCTTCTCACCGTTGACATCCAATGAGCGTATGGAGTACCTGTCCGCCTTTGCCAGGGGTTTTGTCTATTGCGTCGCCAGAAAAGGCGTCACTGGCGCAAACACAGACTTTTCAAGAGAGCTTGAGAGTTACCTTTCCAGGTGCAGGAAGGCAACGTCCCTTCCTCTTGCGCTCGGGTTCGGGATCAAAGAAAAGGCGGATATCGATTTTTTGAAGGGAAAGGCGGATATCGCTGTTATCGGCACCCAGACAATCCGAATAGTGGAAAAAGAAGGGGTCGCTTCTGTGGGTGGGTTCATCCGGAGCTTACGCTAACTATAAGGATATCAGACATTTTAGCCCTTTGAAACAGATTTAAGCTGGTTACGGACCCGTGCGGGTCTTATGTTCAAGAGGCTTAATCCTTACGGACATCCGACATTTTTCAATTCATGGAAGTGGAGTAACTCGAAAGGACGGCGTGATTGCGGGAATTGGTGCCCCCGGCATGACTCGAACATGCGGCACCCAGATTAGGAATCTGGTGCTCTATCCACCTGAGCTACGGGGGCATGGAAAAATCAACAAGTTATCCAGCACACGAATACTCTGGCAATTCCGATTGTTAGTCTTCTAACTATAAGTGAAGACAGTTGGAAATGTCAAGTCTAGACTTAGAGCCATCATGGTAAAGTCGAATTCGGCCATTACAATATGCAACTGTAAAACCCTGGAAGGCTGGCCAGATGAAAGGCAGCTTGATATTCGCCGGCTTTATCTCCTTGGGCCGATTTTGAAGTCTCGTCTGGGTCTGGCCCTACGAAAGGGGTGCGACGGCGTGGAGCCTGACAATGGCGACGGCTACACCAACAGCACCGGCTTTCCACTTACCTTTCAGGATCAACTAAACTTCAATATCTGGCTGGCCGACGAGGCCCATGCCAGGAGTTTGCCCATAGGTCTCAAAAATGATCTGGGCCAGATAAACGAACTTCTTTGCTACTATGATTGGGCGCTTAATGAACAGTGCTTCCAGTACAACGAATGGTATTTGCCGGTTCCATTTGTTAATGCCGGCAAGGCAGTATTTGGGGTGGAATACGAGTTAGCGAATTCGTAATTCTGCCCGAGCGCAAATGCCATGAATTTTGACTGCCTCAAAAAAACTACAATCTTGATGTCTGGCGAGAATCCTGTAGAGACTTCGGACGGTCCTATTGCCGTGACCAGTGGTACTCGAGCGCATATGACAATTGCCCTGGATCCTGGCAATAATGACGTGCAAGACGCTGACTGGTGTATACATGTTTGGACTCCATCCGGTTACTATTCGTATGTTGCAGCGGAGGGATGGAAACCCGTAATCATCATTATGAATTCTATCCTTGGTGATAATCCAGCAATCGAATGAATATGAAAAAGGAGACTTGAACTCATGAGTCGACACCTTATTCTCGACATTGGCGCCGGAACCATGGATGTGCTATTTTATGACAGCGAGTCAGAACTGCATTACAAGGCGGTTGTCAAATCTCCTGTTCAGCACATCGCAGAACAGGCTGCGACCCTCACAGGTGATCTCTTAGTCACTGGAAACGAGATGGGCGGTGGCCCCATATCAAACGTCTTAAAGCAACACGCGCAGAAGGCAGAAGTCGTCATGTCCGTTTCTTCGGCCGCGACCCTTAATCATGACGTGCAAAAAGTACGTTCCTGGGGCATAAAAGTCATTGAAGATTCAGAAGTTGAAGATTTTTCTGGGACCGGCAAATATAGCAGCCTAACTTTGGGCGACCTGCAATTGGAGCGCCTTAAAACCATAGTTAAAGGATTCGGCGTGCCGTTTTCATTTGATGTGGCAGGTATCTGTGCCCAGGATCATGGTGTGCCGCCTGAGGGGGTATCCCATCTGGATTTCCGCCATCGCATTTTCAAAAAAAGCCTGGACGCCAATCCCGTACCCCAGGCCTTGCTTTATGAGGCCGATGAAATCCCCACCACTATGAACCGGCTTGCTTCCATTTCGCAGATTGCGAAGATGTTGCCTGCAGATGAGATCTATGTTATGGACAGCGGCATTGCCGCTATTATTGGCGCATCTATGGACCAGACTGCGAATTCAAAGGACAAGATATTGCTCCTGGACGTAGCCACCTCACACACACTTGGAGCTGCACTCGAGGGTCAAGAAATTGCCGGCTTCTTTGAATACCACACCCGCGATATAACCCTTGGTCGATTGGAGACTCTGCTGCATGAGCTTGCAGAGGGACGGCTTTCGCATGATAAGATACTGGAAGAGGGCGGTCATGGGGCCTATACACGAAAAAACATTGGTTTTGATGCCGCAGAAATCATACTCGCAGTCGGCCCGAAACGCATGTTGGTGCAAGATTCTCGCCTACCCATCGCATTTGGAGCCCCTTTAGGTGATAATATGATGACCGGTACAGTGGGCGTCCTGGAAGCCATTCGGAGACGCAAAGGATTGAGTCGGATCAACTACCTGTGACTCTGAGCCTGCAGTTGTCCGCCTGTTACTAAATTTTCTTACCCCGCAAAGTGAATTCAAAAATCGTAAGAATCTAGCCTTCTGAAAATAAGGTGCTATGCCCGTGGAAATCTCTTTTAGGCTTTACAGAGGGATCTCATCAACGACATCAGCGGCTTCATCGATTGCATCATCAGCCGTATTTCCTACAACCGGTATTATTGAAATCACGGCGCCACCAACTCGCATTGGCACCGTCACGAGTTTGGTGAGAACACATCCGCAAAGCAGCCCAACGAGAATCAGAAATATTAACAATCTCAAAAGTTTCATGTGATATCCTCCCTATTATCCCTTCTAAAGGGATACGTTTCATATTTCAAGGATTATCTCCTCTTGACCATAACATAGACATTGGGAAAAAGACAATTCATAGATGAACATGAGTTGGTTTCACCCCTTGTCGAGCCAATACGATTAAGGTCCTTAGTAAGAGGCGCACGTCGTACCTTGGCCTTTTCGAGTTTCTTGAGAACTTATATTTACATTAGTATAGCTAAAATGCTATAAAAGATATTGATTTAAATACCGGAGTGTTTATAGTAAGAGCATATGCCCCTGTGCATTCTTGTTAATCGCCTGATCATAAGAAGCCATGTAACCATTCAGGTTGTTTAGGCTGAATGCTGTTAGGTTGTACGCACTGATGCAAGCAGGTCAACCAAAGTCCTGTAAGATCCCCGGGGTGTGGGATAGGTCAACGGTGTAAGTTCGTCCGCCGTTACAAACGATCTGATCTTCGTCTGGCCACGCATGATTCCCGCTTCCAGTCCTTCAGTATGAACTCCTACGGGCTATCCAGTGTCTGAACGAAAAATAGGATTTTTCGTTCAGATCAAGGAAGACAAAGATTTTAACCGAGGAATACATTGAGTATTTCGAGAATTAAAATTTGAGTCTGACGCAGATATGGGCGAAAAAGACAGTTTTTGTTCGGGCACTAATTACAGAGCGTTTTAGTGGGGATGTAGCTCAGGTGGGAGAGCGGTACGTTCGCAACGTACAGGTCAGGGGTTCGAGTCCCCTCATCTCCACCATTTTTTTGTGAAAAAGTCGATTGGGCGAACGTTTGCCAAGTGGGGTGGTCAAATAGGGGAAATATGGGGAGAGAGGCAAAGATAGATAGGAAGACTAAGGAGACTGAAATCTACATTAAACTCAACTTGGACGGCAGCGGCCAATCGCGGGTTGATACCAGCATACCCTTTTTGGATCATATGCTGAACATTTTTACGGCTCATGGCTTTGTGGATATGGAGTTGAGTGCCAGAGGGGATACGGATGTAGATTATCACCACACGGTCGAGGACCTGGGGATCTGCCTGGGCCTGGCATTAAAGGAGGCTCTGGGCGAGAAAGAGGGCATTAGGCGGTACGGTGAAGCTACCGTTCCAATGGATGAGGCCCTGGCGAGAGTGGTCATCGATATTTCGAATCGTCCGCTCCTGTCCTACCTTGTGCCCTTAGGAAATGGGAAAACCGGTACGTTTGATATTCGTTTGGTGAAGGAGCTTTTTCGTGCTTTGGTCGTCAACGCTGGCATCACGGTGCACGTCGCTCTTCTTTCGGGAGAGGAGCCTCACCATATTTCAGAGGCGATATTCAAGGCCTTTGCCAGGGCCCTGGATCAGGCCACTGGTTTGGAGAGTAGGTTGAAAGGTAAGGTGCCTTCAACCAAAGGCCTTTTGTAGCGGATAGATGTGTTAGGTGGCGGGGTCGGCCAGTATTTTACATCACGCTTCAGCATGCCGGAAGCTCAAAGGTAACGGTCGTATCCACATAATCAACTGTAATGTAATATCTTTCCCTGTTCCCTATCCACTGAAACCCGCGAACTGGTTCATGGAGCCATTCGTGATTGGGAAAGTCTTTGCACAGTCAAGATTTTTCTTGTTTTTGACTGCCGCATACCTCGCATTGTCTGGGGGCTGCTACCTACTGGAGACCCATGTTTCCCATGAAAAAACCTCACTGCCCGGCATAGGCAAGGTGGTTGTCGTCGGTTTCCAAGCTGCCTTGTCTGAGGGGGAAGAGTCCAATGTTGTTCGGGGCCCCTTATGCGGGACTAGTTTTGAGGCCGAACCGGTGCCCGCTGACGTGGTGCGGAAAATGACCGCCATTTTGTTTGACAGGCTTTCGGCCGCCGAAAGATACGAACTTGTATCGCCCGGTCAGGCCAGAGGCGTCTATCCCAGCGTTATCGAGTCAGATTTGCATGTGGCCATAAGCCGCTTGGAGATCCTTCAAGACGTAGAAAGGACCTTTGGGGCCGATGCCGTCCTGGTGGGGCACATATATCGTTGGCAGGAACGGGAGGGTAGTGATTATGCGGTCAATCGCCCTGCTTCTGTTGCCTTTGATCTTTATCTTCTAAGCTCCGCTGACACGAAGATTTTGTGGAAGGCGAAATTCGACAAGACCCAGAAATCCCTATCTGAGAATATCCTGGACCTGGGGACCTTTTTTGAAGGACGGGGCAGGTGGATGACTGTAGAGAAACTGGCCGTGATTGGGCTCAGAAAAATCCTGGCGGAGATGCCGACAGGTTCAGATGAAAGTGAGGTCTTGAAGTATGATAGTAATTCCTGCCATTGATATCAAAGGCGGCCGTTGTGTCAGGCTCAGACAGGGCAGTATGACTGACGAAACCGTGTTTTCAAATGCTCCGGAAGAGATGGCCGTAAAATGGTTTGAGCTGGGCGCCGAAAGGCTCCACTTGGTTGATTTAGATGGGGCGGTCCGTGGTAGGCCCGTAAATCAGGATGTCATAAAAAAGATCGTTAGCGCGGTTCCTATCCCTGTTCAGCTCGGTGGCGGGGTGAGGGATATGCCCTCCCTGGAGGCCTATTTCGGTCTCGGTCTCCATTACATCATCATAGGTACGGCGGCATATAAAAATCCGGAATTTGTAAGCCAGGCGTGCAACAGGTTCCCCGAACAGATCATTTTGGGGATAGATGCCAGGGCAGACCGAGTGGCGGTAGAGGGATGGACTGAGGAAATCAACCTGACCCCTGAGGACCTGGCGAAACGTTTTGAGCATGCCGGCGTATCAGCAATAGTCTATACAGATATTCACAGGGACGGAATGAGGACAGGCCCTAACGTGGTGGCGACAAAGGCATTGGCAGAGGCCGTCCGTATACCGGTCATAGCCTCTGGAGGGATTTCGGGTATCTCCGATGTATTAGAAGTACTAAGCCTGCGGGAGGTTGGGGTAACCGGAATGATCACCGGGCGGGCGTTGTATGACGGAAGCCTTGATTTGGTTGAGGCCTTAAGGGTCTCAAATCTGGGAAGAGTTTCGAATAATGTTGGATGAAGCATTTTAGAGCTTGACAAATCCTGCCAAGTTCGTATAATAAAAGGTTGCCGTCTTTTACTTTCTCTTCAGTCTCCGACTGGGTCTCCGGAATACGTGTTGGGACCATGTCATTAAATCAGAAGATAATTGAAGATTTCAAGGACGCTATGAAGGCAAGGGATGCCGTTCGCATTTCCTGCCTAAGGATGCTTAAGGCCTCCCTGAAGAACAAGCAGGTGGAGAAGGGCCGGGCATTAGAGGATGCGGAAATCGAGGCAATCGTCTCTTCTCTTATCAGGAAAGGTAAAGAGGCTGTTGAAGAATTCAAGAAAGGGTCTCGCC
Organism: Thermodesulfobacteriota bacterium; assembly: GCA_034190285.1. GTDB lineage: Bacteria > Desulfobacterota > DSM-4660 > Desulfatiglandales > Desulfatiglandaceae > JAXHTA01. The sequence continues at coordinate 9,021 of JAXHTA010000134.1, forward strand.
AAGACCTGGCTCTGAAG
>JAXHTA010000135.1:0-9021 GCA_034190285.1 Thermodesulfobacteriota bacterium
GGCCAGTATCCCGGTAAGAAATGAATAAGTCCGACACACCGGTTAGCTCTTCCAGCTCGAAACAATTGATGTAAAGAGGGCACAGTCCCGTGCGTTGGTGTAACAAAATGCCTGAAGACACGATCTGAAAACACAGAACCCGGTAACAAAATATGGTTATGAATAAGAAGATTGCTGTTTTTATTGCTTTTATGGTTGTTACCGCTACAGTTGTTCTGTTCTTTAAGACCACCTGGGTAAGACATATCCTGGTTTTGAAAAACGGAACGATCTTTGTAGCGGAAGATATTTGGACGGATGGGGATAGTGTTTTTTTCCGGAAAAACAACGAGATCGGAGCTGTAAAAGCGAAGGAGATACGCCATATTGCCGAAAGCGGGTATAGGATTCCCGCTGAATTGAAGAAGGACATTATATCCTACCTGACGACAACGAAAGAGAAGCTGGGCGTTTTTTCCCATATGGATACCGGACGGCCCTGGCTCCGCACATTTTGGACCGGTTTTGACTCAAGCGTTTATGGATTTTGGTTAGTCGCCTTGCTTGCCTTATCTGTAGGAGGTCTAATCGCCCTGGTCATTGTTCGTTACGTGAAGGCAAGCAGGGCAGCAGATTCAAAGACGGGTAAAGCAATTCTTGGAGCTTATGGGAACACGGCCACGGTCTCCAGCCCTGTTCAGCCTGTTTTGACCCACATCCAGGCGGTGGAGATGTTTTTTCTCAACCTGTTCCGTCACCAGTTGGGAGCAACTGAAGACGCCCCAAGAAAAATAGTGCGCATACCCGGGCAAGACTCAGGTCCCAAACGGGTCTATGAATTACAGGTGAAATGGCGCAACGAAAAAAAGTCCCGGCGAATGACAATCAGCCCTCTGGGAGAAGGAAGTGGCAGCAAGAGCCAGTGCTTTTATGTGATTTATGATACTCACTTAGTGGTCAAAATCCCACCATTACCAATAATTGATTTCCAGGACTACATACGACGGATACGGGAAGAAACCTCCATAGTGAGCAAACTCGCTCCCACAGAGTGTATTATCCCCAATATCTCGGTGATTCTGCAGATGGTCAAGACGCTTCCTCATGCTGATGGCCTGTCCCCGAAAGCCCTTGAAAACAAGTATACATATTGGCTTGAAGCCCATCCGGAGTCCCAGAGTTTTCTGAAGGTCGGCGGTGCCTTTGCATTCTTCATGGACTTGTCGAAGTATTATTTTCTAAGTCATGTTATGGACAGCCTTCATGACGTCGACACAGAAATAAGAAAAGAGATCGCCGAGGATGGAGATCTCATCCTGGATTATCATGGATTCGGGAATAAATACGACTCTAATGGCGATCAGCTCTGTGGTGATCTGCAAAGGATTTACTCTCAATTCGATAGGGAACTGAGGAGGCTTTCGCCAACCCCTGAAAATGCAAAGCATCTACCCGAGAAACTCAAGAAGGAATGGTTCTTATCTCATATGGTGGGGACAGATTTCGGCGGACAGCAATGGGGACTATCGGCTCGCTTGGTTGAGCGGACAAATAGCCTACTCAATACTCTTTCAGACGAAAATTCCAGCGTTGCAGGCACTTACCAAAGGCTTGTCAGGGAACGCATAAGTCAGACATTATTTGCCCGTAACAAGCTGAAGATGGGAGGGGTTATCACCAATCTCATCGTACTGCTGGATTGGCTGGGAACAAGAATGATTTCCATGCGGGATCTAAAGCCCGATAACTTATTGGTGGCAGGCGACCCCGCTAATTATCCTCTTTTTCTGGAGACGGCAGGAGACTATTCAATAGGGCTGATTGACGTGGAAACCGCCGTAGATTGTGAAGACATGAAAAGCCCGGAACTCAGCCAGCCCCAGCTGGGCGGCACCCCTCTTTATGCTACGCCATCCCATTTCTTCGAGAACAACCTTCTCAAGGATATGTACAAGAGTCTACCACTGATACTACACTTGCAGGACTGGTACGCCGTAGCCGGCATCATCTATCAGGTGGTAACCGGTAACAAGTTGTTCTCAAATACCGCAACGCAGATACCCAAAATTATGCAGACCATAGGGCAGTTACTTGAACAAGAAAGAAAATTGGCGGAAATCTACAAGTACATAAGTAGCGTGTTCTGGAATGCTGCCGGCAATGAATTTGAGCTGAAAATCAATAGCCGCGAAAGACAACTCAAATCGATATACGTTGAGATACCGGCAAAAATGGAGCAATGGTTCAAGGGGTACTTGGTACCGAAAAAGCGGGAGATCCAAAGACAAATGAAGGCTCGTATCCTCACACAAGATATTTTCAAGAACGAAAAACAGCGTCAGGGTCTTTTCCGTTGCTCCCATAAAGACATCTTGAGGCTAAAAAAGAAATATGAGGGCTTAAGCAGGGCAGACAAGACTCCGGCAGTGGACACGGGCCGGATTACGAAGTTGTTCGAGGACTTGTGCGAGCATAAACTAAGGGCGGAACGCCTCTCTAAAATTATGAGTTCATTGGAAAATGATGTTCCAGTACTGCCTGCCTATGATGTCTTGAAAATCATGTTCGGGATCGTCGTTGGCAGCATGCATCACACTCAATGGGAGGAGACGGCCTTAAGTCACGCACAGGATGGACCACGTGACAGTTCACCGGCCGGCGAAATCCCGGAGGATTTGGAGAGGACCCTGGGATTCACTGTCACCATTCGGCACCGTACTTAGCTCGCCCCCTTGGCGTTACGATCATCAGAGCCCTCGTTCGCCGCCTCCAAGCCCAAAAAGGCGGTTCTGTTCGGACACCATGTATCGGTTCACGGGAGCCGGGACCAGTGCGCACACGCCATGGTCCCGATGAAAACTCCCGCTCTTGGTCCAGGGGCTCGATACCCTCTTGTTTTTCAGGGCCCAGACTTATGCCGGTTTGTTATGTCGATGAATCAGGCCCTCTATTAGGTAAATGACTTCCTCGGCAATATTGGTGGCATGATCCGCAATTCTCTCAAGATGGCGGGCAACCAAGAGAAGGTTTATCAAATAGCCCGCTTCTTCCGGTTGAGAGCGTATGGCGCCCTTCACTATGTCATAAATGCCCCGGTTCATATCGTCTATTTCATCGTCTGCCAGACAGACCTTATAAGCAATATCGGCGTCCAGGTTGACAAGGGCATCAAGACTGTTGTTGACCATTGCCTCAGTCTTCTCCGCCATTGTGGAAAAATCAAAAGGGACCTGCAACGGGGCCCTGTTTGAGATACTGGCGACTCGTTCCGCAATGTTAACGGCCTCATCGCCAACCCTTTCCAGGTCGTTGTTGATTTTTATCACAGCGGTGATGTATCTAAGATCCACCGCAACAGGCTGATGCAATGCAAGAACTTTCAGGCAATCTTCTTCTATTTCCACCTCGATCTCATCTATCTCATGATCGGCATCAATAATCCTTAAGGCCAGGTCCCCATCTCTGGTCTCGATTGCCTTGGTAGCCATATGAACCCGTTCCTCCACCATGGCGCCAAGGGAGAGGATCCTTTTTTTCAGCTGTTCGAGTTCTTTCTGGAAATGTATGGTCATTGATTTCCCATTATCGTTGTAGATGATTACCCAAAACGTCCTGTTATATAATCTTCGGTCTGTTTGAGCATAGGACGCGTGAAGATGACTTTGGTTTCATTCGTTTCAATAAGTTTCCCCAAATAGAAGAATGCCGTGGCGTCCGAGACTCTGGCTGCCTGCTGCATGTTGTGTGTTACGATAATAATGGTGTAGTTATCCTTCAAGTGGTGAATCAATTCCTCGATCTTCTGAGTGGCGATCGGATCCAGGGCCGAGCACGGCTCGTCCATGAGCAGGACTTCAGGTTCCACGGCCAGCGCCCGTGCTATGCAGAGGCGTTGTTGTTGCCCTCCTGAAAGACTCAGGGCTGAGTCGTGTAGCCTGTCTTTCACCTCATCCCACAAGGCGGCCTGCTGAATGCTCTTTTCAACCGTTTCTCTAATATAGGTCCTGTCCCTGACGCCCTTTACCCGTAAGCCGTATGCCACGTTTTCAAACACGCTCTTGGGAAAGGGATTCGGTTTTTGAAACACCATGCCTATACGGCAACGAAGGCTGACCACATCCACATTGGGAGCGTAAATGTCTTGGCCGTCCAAGAATATCTCTCCCTTAAAACTACTACGAGGAATGAGGTCGTTCATCCGGTTTAGACAACGCAGAAACGTGCTTTTCCCGCACCCCGAAGGTCCGATCAGGGCCGTAACCTGATTGGAATAAAAGCCAAGAGACACATTATGCAGGGCATGAAAATCACCATAATAGAAATCGAAGCTCCGGGTTGCTATTTTCAGTATATCATTCATTAATAAGCCCTAAAGATGTTTGCAGCCGGCCTTCTCAGTGGCCATGGCTCACAGTCGCTTTCGAAGACGAGCCCGCAAGACAATAGCAATGAGGTTCAATCCTAAAACAAGAACAATCAGCACAAGGGCCGTCCCATACTGGAGATGACGAGTATCTGCGATCTCAGTGCCTGCCGTGGCCAGGACATAGATATGATAAGGAAGGGCCATGATCTCGTCAAAAACGGAAGACGGCAGGGATGGTGTATAGAATACAGCCGCTGTGAACATGATGGGCGCCGTTTCTCCGGCGGCCCGACTGAGTCCCAGGATGGCCCCTGTAAGTATGCCGGGCAGAGCGGCCGGCAAAACCACCCGATATATGGTCTGCCATCTTGTGGCCCCCAGACCGTAAGAGGCCTCTCGATATGTGTCCGGAACGGCCCGCAGGGACTCCTCTGCCGCTCCGATAATAACCGGGAGGGTCATCGCGGCCAGGGTCAACGCCCCGGCCAGGATGCTGACTCCCATCTTCAAGTAAACCACAAAGACGGCCAGACCGAACAGGCCAAAGACCACGGAAGGCACTCCGGCGAGGTTGTTGATTCCAAGACGAATAAGACGCAAAATCCGGCCGGGCTTGGCGTATTCATGCAGATATATGGCTGAAGCGACTCCAATGGGGAAGGCTATCAGAATGGCGCCCAGTCCGAGAAAGATGGTCCCTGCTATGCAAGGCAGAATTCCACCTTTTGTCATGGAATCCAGGGGCGGTTGCGTCAAAAAAGTCCAGTTAATGGCCCGCCAACCGTTGGCTATAAGAAAATAGAGGACAATAATGAGGGCAACCCCATTGATTGCGGTGGCAATCCTTAATAGCCAAAAAACGATTACCTGGGTCAGTCTACGCCGGTTCAATCCTAACCTCCGCTACAAGGTTGCGCTTCCAACCTGTCGATATTTATTCGATATATAATCCGCGGCCAGATTAAACAGCATTGTGAACAAAAACAGTATAATCCCCGTAGCAAACAGGGCATGATAATGGTCTCCCCTGAAAGGGGCTTCAGCCATTTCCGCGGCTATGCCTGCCGGCATCGGTCTTACGGGGTCGAATATTGATGTGGGTATCATTGTCGCTCCTCCCGCTACCATGAGCACGACCATGGTCTCACCGATGGCCCTGGACATACCCAGTATCACGGCCGTACAGACGCCGGAAATTGAGGCTGGAAGGATCACCCGCCAGATGGTTTCCCAGTGGGTGGCGCCCAGAGACATGGAGGCCTCTTTGAGTTCCTTGGGAACGCTGAAAATGGCGTCTTCTGAAATAGAGCAGATGGTTGGGATGGACATGAACGCTAGCATCAGGGACGCATTGAAGAGATTCAGACCGGTGGGAATATCGAGAACATCCTGAAGAAAGGGAGCCACAACCACCATGCCGAAAAAACCGATCACGACAGAAGGTAGGGCCGCCAGTAGTTCTACGGCAGGTTTGACCCATTCCCGGACCCTGTAGGACGCGCACTCAGCAAGATAGACGGCTGTCATTACCCCCAAGGGAATGGAGATCAAGGAGGAAAGGGCTGTAACTGAAATAGAAGCTATGACAAGGGGAAATATGCCGAAGTCAGGCGGATCATCGGTCGGGTACCAGTATTTCCCAAAAAGAAAATCCTTAAAGGAGACATCCTTGAATATCGGAATGCCTTCCATGAAAAGGAAAACAAGGATCAGGCCAAGTACTGTAATGGAAGCAAACGCAACAGAGAAAAAAAACAGATGTATCCCTCTTTCCCTTCTCAGGCGGCCCTTTCCGCTTGGGTTTTTCTTTTTCATGCCGTGTTTGCCGAAAGTCTCAATATAGAGGGACAAAGCCTGCGTCGGCTACGTGCCTTTGGCCTTTTTGAGGATGCACAACGAAATTGATAAACTTGAGCGTGCCTCTCTCAGGCCAGCCGGCAGTGAACATGTACAGAGGACGGCTGATCGGATATGTCCCGTTAAGAGTAGTCTCCTCTGATCCCTTTATTTGATCAACCATCAACGCCTTCACACTCGGCTCCATATATCCAATTCCTATGTAGCCAATAGCGTTCTTGTTGGTTGAAACCGCCTGAACGATGGCGCCGTTAGAGGCCTGAAGCAGCGCCCCAGGGAAGACCCTTTCGTTTTCCATCGCTATCTTGTGCCAGACCTCATAGGTTCCGGATGAGGTATCCCGGGAGATGACCACAACGGGTCTGTCATGGCCTCCAAGCTGTTTCCAGTTCTTGATTTCACCCTTATAAATTGTTCTGAGTTGCGCCAATGTAAGATTTTCGATCGGATTACTCGGATGCACGACCGGGACGATGCAGTCATAGGCCACGGCAAAAGGGACAGGATATGTCCCTTTTTCGACCGCAAGCTTAACCTCCTTGCTCTTGATAAACCGCGAGCTGTTGGCAATGTCCGTCGAGCCATCAATAAGCGCCTTGATCCCGTTGCCGGAACCGCCACCGGAGATAGATATTTTAACATCCGGATTCTGTTTCATATATATCTCCGCAATTTTTTGGGCAATGGGGAGCACCGTCGTTGATCCCTTAATTGCAATGTTGCCCGCCCAAACATTGGTTGCGGCAAAGCACAGGTAAAGGCTAAGCACAAACATCACGGTAGGTCTCGACTTCATAATTATCTCCTCCCTGATTGATTGAAGATCGAAACCGTCATCACATGGCCTCGATCCCCTGCCATTGAAGTTCCTGTGGATAAAACACCTTCTTTGTTAGGATTCTGTTAGGAAACAATTAGTAAAACGCTATCATCTCGATTCCCAGCCTTTCAATGCCTCAGTTTCAATCTTCTGTTGTTCGATGATCCTTACTGACCAGAAGCCGTCCGAGAATATCGCGTTTTAAACCGAAGGCAGGTGTATAGAAAAGATGCTTCCCTTGCCGGGTATGCTCTCAACGTCAATATGGCCCCGGTGGGCCTGGGTGATATGCTTGACAATAGCAAGGCCTAATCCCGTACCTCCCAGTTTCCTGCTCCTGGCCCTATCAACTCGATAGAAGCGCTCAAACAGACGGGGCAAATGTTCCTTGCCTATGCCGCAGCCGCGATCACGGACGCTTATGACAATCTCAGCCTCTGTTCGTGCTGCATCGACATTTATTGTCCTCCCGGAGTCGCTGTACTTGATGGCATTATCAATGAGATTCACCAGGGCCTGTTCAAGGAGCGGAGGGTTAATCCTGGCGACAATCTCTTCAACACAAGAGAGTTGGAGTTGTATCCCTTTGGAGGCTGCTCGTGCCTCGCAGACGTGAAGCGAGGCCTGAAGAACCTCACTGAGACTGGAGTCGGCAAGCAGGATATCTTTTCTTTCCGAGTCGTCCTCGATCCTTGAAAGGCTCAGAAGATCTTCAACGATGGCGTTAAGGCGATCGACATGATTTTCAATGATCGATAGAAAACGTCTTGCGTCATCCGGGTTATCGATTGCCCCGTCGCGAAGCGTTTCCCCAAAACCCTTGATTGCCGAAATAGGAGTCTTGATCTCATGTGAGACATTGGCGACAAATTCCCGGCGAACGTTCTCCAGTTTTCTGAGACGGGTCACATCGTTCAACACAATGAGTGCCCCGATCTGTTTTCCCTCTGCATCACGAAGGATTGTGCCATGCCCATTAATGAACATCTCCCCATCCGAGTGGAGGACAATTTCCCTTTCGACCGGCTCATGGCATGACAACGTGTCTGCTATGAATTGCTGTAAGTCAGTGTTTCTAACCACCTCTTGTATGCTCAAGTGCGCCGCGTGCGATGGATTAGATCCGAACATCCGGCCGGCGGACTTATTCATGCTGATGATGCGTTCTTCCATATCCACCGCAATGACCCCTTCCATCATGCTTGAAAGTACGGCCCCAAGCTCGTTTCGTTGCCGAATTATAGTGTTGATCCGCTCATGAAGCTCCAGGGCCATCTGATTCATCATCTCGGACAGGCTGCCAATTTCCTCTGAATTGGAATCAGGCAACCTTCGCTGAAATTCCCCCCTGGCAAAGGCTTCGGCCCCCATCTTAATTTCTTCGATCGGCCGACTGATGCGGCGTGAAACAACCAGGCTCAGGATCGCTGCAAAAAGAGCGATAAGGAGTCCCCAAAAAACAATCTTCGCTTGAATACTGCTAATCGCCTGATCTATTGAAATCAGCGGAACAGAAGTCCTGACCACTCCAACTATTTCCCGGCCCCTCTTGTGCGGGACCCCAACATACATCATTTTTTTCTGAAGAGTATTGCTAAACCTTATCGATATACCCACCTCACCCGCCATGGCCTGGATGATCTCGGGACGGTCCAAGTGTGTGTCCATCTTTTCAGGGTCCTCAAAGGAATCACCAATCACTCTTCCTGAAGGCAGGATGATCGTGATGCGCGTCTTGCCCAGGTTGCCGGCCCTCTTGCACAGCTGATGAATCGCCACTTCATCAGGTGGGGAAAAATAATCTGCTATCTGGGCCTGAAAGAGATGGGCCCGCATTTCAAGGTCTGAAGCGTTCTTTTCAAAAAAGAATTGCCTGAAGGTCCTGGATGCGAACCAGGTAGCGGCCACAAGGGATAGGATTGTTATCAGCAGATATGAGGGGTAAAGCTGCCAGAGCAACCGCTTTCTTTTTGCCATGAATCATTCCTTGAAACGATAA